>JACPQR010000198.1 GCA_016190375.1 Deltaproteobacteria bacterium | reverse complement strand
GCTCCGGGCGCTCGGCCTTGCGGGCGGCAAGAGGGGCCGCGCGGCGGACCTTCTCGGCATCTCCCGAAAGAACCTCTGGGAGAAGCTCCGCGCGCACGACATCTCGGACTCGGACCTCGACGAGTGACGAGCCTCGGAGCGGAATGGCTGTACCCGGACGACGCGGCCGTGCGGGACCGCTGCTTCGAGTGTGATCTGACCGAGGTCTTGCGGGTCGACGAGGTCACTCCGAAAGTGGCGTGCGGACCAGGTCCCAGCTGAGCGTCTGATCGACGATCTCGCTGCCACCTTCGAGCGGAATCTCTTGATGTATGAACGTCACCGAGCCGACGAAGTGGCCGGGATCGCCCTCGAGCTCGTGCATCGGAATGAACTCCTGGACGGCAGCCATGAGGCCGAGGTTCTCGTAGTAGGCCTGGGTTCCTTCGAAGGTCGCGTGCGTGCCGTCGCAGGCGTCGTGCGTCTGGACGATCGTCATCTGGTACTCGTGGCCGACGGCCTGAGGAAAGAACGAGTAAGCTCCGGGCCCTCCGGGCGTGGCCGTGAACACCGTGGGTCCGGTGCCTTCGGCGACGCCCGCGGACACGTCGGTCGTGACGCCGCAGTCCGGGTCCGTGAACGTGATCGTCTCGGCGTACGTCTTGTGGGCTCGCCAGGCCGTCGAGACCTGCTCGGTCTCGAACCCCGCCGGCATGCCCGGGGGCAAGACGAGCTCGGTGCCCGTGACCGTCCACGTCTGCTCCTCGCGCTGGTGGTGGTCGGTCACGGTCGTGTACGGACCGCTCTCGGCGGTCTCGTTGCGGTCGACGGTGGCCACGGCGGTGATGCTCCCGCTCCATCCACCGGGGCATGCGGTCGCCGTCGTGATCCGGTACTCGCCCTCCGAGCTGCCGGCGCGGTCGTGGTCGAAGTTCGAGATCACGAGGTAGAGCTCCGAGACGTCCTCGTCATCCCCCTCGCGACAGAAGTCGAGCACCGGACCGGACGGGCTCAGACGCTTCCACGAGCCGCGGACGTTCACTATCGCATCGAGGGCCAGGTGCTCGGCGTTCGGCAGTGGCCGGATGTCGATCCTCACCCAGCGAGTCTCCTCGGGGATGCGCATGTGATCGTAGTGGGCAGCCAGGGGCGAGATGGCGACGGGCGGGAGCAAGGCCGGGCTCGGAGCCCACAAGGGGAGCGCGGGCTCCATCATGCGAGGCGAGATGTCGAGCGGCAGCTCATTATCGAACTCCCAGTGCGGCGTCGGGCTGTAGCCGGGGAGCTCACGGTTGACGTTCCGGACGGCGAGCTCGGGAAACTCGTCGGCGAACGAGAAGGCCAGATCGAGGCGATGGTCGAGCTGGGCGATCGTGCGGGCGGGTTGGCTCGTCTTCCAGAAGTCCAGGAACGGCGCCGGCTCCCTGTTCGACTCCGATTGCAGGAAGAACGGGTACAGCCGAGCCTCGTACGGGAGCATCTCGCGCGTCTCGTGCAGCCCCGACCGCAGGTACCGGCGCCTGTCCTGGAACTCGACAAAGAGCTTCGTCCTGCGGCCGGGGTCATCTGGGGGGAAGAACGCGAACGACGACCATTCCGCCGACGCCTCCGTCAGCCACGACCTCGCCTCCTGGGGCGGAAGCCGCGGTCCACCCGGGCAGGTGCCCCCCTGGGCCTCCAGGTTCAACCCATACGACAAGACGTGAAAGAGCTCGTGCACCAGGTGGGCACGGAAGGTCGATTCCTCGAGGGCGATGGGCGCCTCGAGAGGCACGCTGAGGACGTTCATCAGCAGGTAACCGCTCGATGTGAAGGGGCCTGAGGCCCGGTCGCACGGGCCCACCGGCACCGCGGCAGCCAGGGCGTCGCCTGGAATGGGCACGCAGAAGCCCCCGCGGAGCCGGCACTCGTTGGCCGCCAACAGGTAGATGTCTGTGCGAGTGGCCGGCGCGGGACCGTCGATGTTCACGTCGGCGCGGGGCACCGCGAAGGATTGCATCTTGTCGTACGCTTGCTCCGCGACTTCTCCGGCGACGCCGCGCTGGATCGAGTATCGGTCGCCCTCCGGGTCGGCGTAGCCGCACGACCAGATGACGAAGTGGTCGGTGCCCGTGGAGCGCCAGTCGGGCCTGCCGGCCGCGTCGAGCGGGCACCGGACCTGGGGTGCCGGCCCGGGCCCGAACGAGAAGTCGCCCTCGGCTGGTGGCTCCGAGAACGCGCTGGTCGGGTCCGTCGGCCGCACGAGGTACGGCGCGATCGCCGCCTCTACCTCGGCGGGCAGAGACTCGCGTGCGTGCGAGAGCTCGAGGAAGAGGTACGCGTCGTCGCCCAAGGTCCCGACGCCGTCGTAGGCCTCGGGCAGCTCGGGCGCATGAAAGAGCGCCCAGACGCGGTACTGTAGCGAGGTCGCGTAGTCGATCGCGCCGTCATCGACGGCCTGCTCGATGAGGGCCTGGCTCGTCATCGGCGCCGGCGGATCGTCCTCGCAGACACACACCGCGGTGCACACATGGTCGGCCGAACAGCCGACGTCGCGCTCGCAATCTTCCGCGCCGTCGACGACGCCGTTTCCGCAGGATGGCTGGCCTTCGCCTTCACCCTCTCCCCCGCCTTCGCCTTCGCCACCGGCGTCGGGTGTGGGGTCGTCGTCGCCGCCGCCGCAACCGTGGACCACGACCGCGGCTGCGGTGAAGACCACGAGCAGTGCGAGCGGTGCGCGGCACACGCCGGCTCGCCACGCATGGCCCGAGACGGGCGGCGCGAGACAGGCGTGTCGAAGCGACGCAGGCCGGAAGATTTCTTTGATCATCGTGATGCATATACGATGGAAGGCTGCCGCCGGGCGAACTGTTTCAGACGGTCCACGTGGCGGCGAAGCCTCTGTCCGGTTACGACGGCTCAGGGTGCGCCGTCGGCGACCGGCGGGACGTTGGCGAGCTCGAAGGCCAGAAGGGCCCGCTCGAAGGTCCAGCGATTGCGGGCGCGAGCACTGTGGCGCACGCTCCCGGCGCACTGCGGGGCGAGCTCTTCCAGATCCTCGAGGCCGGAGCCCCAAACCCGACCACTACCCATCCGAGCCCCGCCTTGACGGCGGTCCGGTCGCGGCGTACTGGGATCGTCATGCGCCGGCCATGGATCGCCCTCGTGCTGGTGGCGTGCGGCAGCGATCCTCTTCCTCCGGCCGCGCCGATCCCGGCGCCAGCGGCCTCGCCTGATCCCTCACCGGCAGGGACATCCGCACCGACTCCACCTCCGCCTGCGGCGGCCCGGCCGTGCGCAGGTGTGCAGTCGCGGTTCGCCGACACGCTCGCGCGAGCGGCGGGCACGTGCGCGGCGGCCGGAGATTGCGGCTGCTACAACCCGGTCGCGCCTGGAACCGGTTGCGGCGGAGTGACGGATCGCGCGACGTCGCAAGAGCTCGCCGGGATCGAGGCCGAGTTCCACGCCCAGGGCTGCGAATGGCCGATCCAGTGCGCGGCCTGGACCTGCGACCCGCGCTGTGTCGAGGGTCGATGCGGCCGCGGCCCGTGATGCCCTGGTCGCCGAGCCCGGCGCCCATGTTCACCGGACCCGATCGATGGGCACCGGGTCCCGTCGAGTCCACTCGGCGTACTTGCGCCTGATGTACGCGAAGCGTTCCTTCGCGGTCGGATAGCGTAGCTCACCGGACCGCATTGACGCATTCTCCCGGTCGCCTATAGTGCCGCCCGTGTCGTACCTCGTCCTCGCCCGCAAGTACCGCCCGCAAACCTTCGAAGATCTCGTCGGTCAGGAGCACGTCGCCCGCACGCTCCAGAACGCCCTGAAGAGCGGCCGGATCGCCCACGCGTACCTGTTCACCGGCGCCCGGGGAGTCGGCAAGACGACCAGCGCGAGGATCCTCGCTCGAGCGCTCAACTGCGCGAGCCAGGAGGGTCCCACGCCGACACCGTGCGGGCACTGCTCGCCCTGCGTCGAGATCGCGGCCAGCTCGGACCTCGACGTCCTCGAGATGGACGCCGCGTCGCGCACGAGCGTCGACGACATCCGCGAGCTACAGAAGACCCTCGCCTTCGTCCCGGCGCGCGACCGCTCCAAGGTGTACATCGTCGACGAGGTCCACATGCTCTCGGGCTCGGCCTTCAATGCGTTCTTGAAGACGCTGGAGGAGCCGCCGCCCCACGTGAAGTTCATCTTCGCGACCACCGAGCCCCACAAGATCCCCGTGACCGTGCTGTCGCGGTGCCAGAGGTACGACTTCCGCCTCATCGAGACCGCCGCCATCGCGCAGAGCCTCCAGTCGATCCTCGCCAAGGAGGGGATCGCGGCGGACGACGACGCGGTCCGGATCGTCGCGCGCGAGGCGGCGGGGAGCATGCGCGACGCGCTCTCGCTGATGGACCAGGCCGTCGCATTCGCGGCGGGCGAGCGCCTCGAGGGTGCCGAGGTCGCCCGGGTCCTGGGCATCGCCGATCGCCGGCTTCTCTTCGACATCGGCGCCGCGATCGTTCGCCGCGATCCCAGGGCCGCGCTCGAGGCCGTGGCCGAGGTGGCGCGCGGCGGCCACGATGTCGTCCACTTCTCCAGGGAGCTGCTCGCCCACCTGCGGAACCTCGTGGTGGTCAAGATCAGCTCCGAGCCCGGGCCGGGGTCCCCAGCCGCCGAAGGCGGCTGGGGTGGGGGGAGGCTCCTCGACGCGCCCGACTCCGAGCGGGCCGATCTCGTCCAGCAGGCCAAGGACCGGACGCTCGTCGATCTCGAGCGCATGTTCCTGGCCTTCTCGCGAGCGTTCGAGGAGATCGGGCGATCCGCCACACCCAGGCTCCTCCTCGAGATGGCCGTGGCCAGGCTGGCTCACTCCGAGCCGCTCGTCCCGATCGACGAGCTCGTGGGCAGGCTCGAGGCGCTGGAACGAAGGCTCGCCGGCGGCGCCGCACCGGCGCGGGCGGCCGGACCCCGACCTTCGCCGCGGGCACAGGGCGAGGCGCAGTCGGCGCCGCGGCCACGGTCCATCGACGCCCGCGCCCTGGCGGCGGCGCCGCCTCTCGCGGCGGCGATCGACAGGGCACCCCCGCCGGCCTCGCGCGCCGCGACCGAAGGTGAGCCTCCCGCTGCCGAGGCGACCGGTGCGTCACCCGCGCCGGCCCCGACAGCCCTCGCGCCGCCGACTGAGACGCTCCGCGAGTGGCGGGCGATCCTCGACCGCGTCGGAGCCGAGAGCCGGGTGCTCCGATCGGTCCTCGAGCACGCCGCGCCGCTCGAGGTATGCCCGACGGCGGTGCGAGTGACGCTCCCGCCAGACTCGCTGCACGGTCGGATCGCGATCGAGCGGGAGAAGCTCGAGCTCCTGCACCGGGCGGTGCGCGCGCACTTCGGACGTGAAGTGCCGGTCGACGTCCGGCTGGCGGCGAAGGATCCCGAGCGGCCCGTGATGTCGTCGTCCGAGCTGCGGGCGGTGGACGAGGCCCGAACGAGCGCCGAGCGAGTGAGGGTGGCCGAGGAGCACCCCGCGGTGCGGGCGGCGATGGGCGTGTTCGGCGGGGCCGTCAAGAGCGTCAAGACGGAGCTCGCCTGATCCGAGGCGGTGGAACCAGGAGGACCGTAGCATGCAGATCCGCGGTGGCCTGAGCGAGCTGATGCGGCAAGCGAGTCGCATGCAGCGCAAGATCGAGAAGCGCAAGGAGGAGCTCAAGAGCGAGACCGTCGAGGCTTCCTCCGGCGGCGGCCAGGTGACCGCGGTCGTCAACGGTGGCCGGGAGCTGGTCTCGCTGAAGATCACGCCGGAGGTCCTCGAGGGCGACGACGTGGATCTGATCCACGACCTCATCGTCAGCGCGGTCAACGCCGGCCTGAAGAAGGCGGGCGAGATGGTCGACGCCGAGATCGAGAAGGTCACCGGCGGCGTCAAGGTCCCTGGTCTGTATTGAGCCAATCACTCCGTCAGCTCGTGCGCCTGCTCGGGCGCCTCCCCGGCGTCGGAGAGAGGACTGCCCAGAGGCTCGCGTTCTTTCTCCTTCGCGCGCCGCGTGACTACGTCACGGCGCTCGGCGGATCGATCTCCGAGCTGCAGGAGCGGGTCCATCCCTGCGCCAGGTGCGGCAACTACACCGAGGAGGAGGCCTGCGCGATCTGCACCGACGAGCGGCGGGACGCAGGCGTCGTGTGCGTCGTCGGGACGGTGCAGGACCTGATGGCGATCGAGCGCACGGGGCGCTTCCCAGGCCGCTACCACGTCCTCGGGGCGCTGCTCGCGCCCCTCGACGGCGTGGGTCCCGAGGACCTGCCGATCCCCGCTCTCCTCGAGCGGATCGGCGACGGCGTCCGCGAGGTCGTGGTGGCGACCCCCCCGACCGTGGAGGGCGAAGCGACGGCCCTGTACCTCGCACAGGCCCTCAAGGGCTCGAACCGCACGGCGTGCGTGCGCGTGACCAGGATCGCGAGCGGCGTGCAGTACGGCGGTGATCTGGAGTACGCGGACCAGGTCACGCTCGGCCGAGCGCTCGACGGGAGGCGCGAGATTGAGTAGCCCCAGGCGCCCGCTCGAGCTCGTCCTCGTCGCCGTCCTCGCCGGCACGAGCGCCGGTTTCTCCTGCGGCGGCGTGCCGCGACCACGAAACGCGGTGACCGACGCCGCCGAGATGATGCGTATGGTCGGTCAGATCCGCGGCCGCGCTCGTTCGATGCGCGCCAGGGGCAAGGCGGACCACTTCGGGCCCGAGGGCCGCGTCCGCGGCACCGTCTACTTCTTCGTCGAGGCGAGCGGCCGGCTCCGCTTCGAGGCGCTGACGCCTCTCGACACCCCCGCCGCGAGCCTCGCGTCCGACGGCACGACCTTCACCCTGCTCGACACCCGCGAGCGCGTCTTCTACACGGGGCCCGCGCTGCCCTGCAACATCGCGCGGCTGCTCCGCATCCCGATGGCGGGGCGAGACGTCGCGGCGATCCTCCTGGGAGGCACGCCGCTCATCCGGCACGACCGCGCGAGCCTCGGATGGGACGACGACGGCTTCTACGTCCTTTCTCTCTCGAGCACCGCCGAGGGCTTGCGGCAGCGGGTCGAGATTGCCCCCGACCGATCGCGGCTCGACGTCCTGAAGAGCGAGGTGCGAGACTCGCGCGGCATCGTCTTCGCCGTCGAGTTCGAGGACTTCGGGCGTATCGAAGGCGTCCCGTTCCCGAAGAAGATCCACTTCGTGAACGAGCGCGAGGACGCCGACGTGATGGTCCACTACGATCGCGTCGAGCTCAACCCCGCCCTGCCCGAGGATGCATGGACCCTCGCGCCGCCAGCGGGCATGGAGGTCCGAAACCTCGGATGCCGGTGACGAATGGGAACGAGGTCACGCGACGAGTACATCCGTATCGGCGAGACGCTGAACACGGCCGACGTGCTGGCGCAGCTCGACCACTCGGTCGCGCTGCTTCGCCGCGATCAGGCGATCCTCGCCGGCAAGGAGCTCCCTCCGGACCTCCTCGACGAGCTTCTCGCGCTCCGCAGGCAGATCGAGGAGAGGCTTGGCTCGGACGGCCCGAAGAGCGCGGTGCGTGAGGAGCTGACCGACGCCGTCCAGGCGGCCAAGGCCTGGCGGCTTCACGCCGTCGAGATCGGACTTCAGGCGACGACGGGCGAGATCGCCGCCCAGCTACTCCTGCTCTCCGCGCCGACGCACGGCGACCCCGCGAAGCTCGAGGAGGCCGTGGGCGAGGTCTTTCGACTGGCGCGCATGGCCGAGACCGAGTTCAGGACGGCGGGCGCGGACGACGCCTTCTTCGTGGAGGGCGAGGAGGTAATCGCTGCGCTGCGTCGCGCCCTCGGTCACCGCGGCGCCGTCGAGGCGCTCCTTCACCGACAGGCCGACGACCCCAACGAGCTCGACGGCAAGGCCTGGGAGAAGCTCAAGTTCCTGCACGAGCTCGGCCGGCTCGTGTTCACCGACAAGGGCGACACCGAGCACGCTGCCGAGTACGGCCTGGACATCCTCTACCGGCACGCGAGGCCACGCTCGGAGTGACGGCGCGGAACATCTGTTGACGTCGTGCATCTTGGAGGCCACGATCCGATCGCGATGGCTCGGAGGAAGATCCACATCGTCTACACCTTCGATGGAAGGTGGTGGACCGCGGAGGCGCCGTTCCTCAAGGGCGCCTACAGCCAGGGACGGACCCGAGACAGCGCCCGCCGCAACCTGATGGGGGCCATTCGCGACCTCTTGGCCGCATATGCCGACCTTGGCGTCAGCGCGCCGACCATCCGCAAGGTCGACGTCGAGCTCACCGACCTCGTCGCGTGAAGCGCACGGACCTGTTGCGGCGCCTGCGGCGCGCCGGGGTCGAGCTCTTGCGCGAGGGTGGGTCGCATACGATCTTCTGCAACCCACGCACCGGCCGGCTCATCCCCGTGCCTCGGCACACGGAGATCAACGAACGGCTGGCCGAGTAGATCCTGCGGGACGCCGGCTGCTAGTCCTCGTCCTCCTCTTCCGCCTTGAACTCGGCCATCACCTTCTCGGCGAGCGGGCCGGGGAGCTCCTCGTAGTGCGAGAACTCCATGGAGAAGGAACCCCGGCCGCCGGTGATGGAGCGCAGGTCGGGGGCATACTTCAACAGCTCGGACATCGGGACCGTCGCCTTGATGATCTGCTCGCGACCCTTGGAGTCCATGCCCAGGACGCGGCCGCGGCGCTGGTTGATGTCGCCGATCACGTCGCCCATCGTGTCGTCGGGGCAGCTCACCTCGAGCGACATGAGCGGCTCGAGCAGGATCGGCTTTGCGGCCCTGAAGCCCCTCTTGAAGCCCTTCGAGCCCGCCATCTGGAAGGCCATGTCGCTCGAATCGACGTCGTGGTACTTGCCGTCGTTCAGCGTCACGCGGACGTCGACGACCGGATACCCGGATACGATGCCGCGGGACATCGCGTTCTTGATGCCCTTCTCGACCGAGGGGATGAACTGCCGTGGGATCGCGCCGCCGACGATGTTGTCGACGAACTCGAAGCCCGACCCGCGCGTTCCCGGCTCGATGTCGATGTAGCAGACGCCGAACTGTCCGCGGCCGCCCGTCTGCTTCTTGTGCTTCCCCTCGACACCCATCGAGCGGCCCTTGATCGTCTCGCGGTAGGGGATCCGCGGGGGTGCGAGCTCGACCTCGACGCCGAACTTGCGCCGGATCTTCTCGACGGTGATCTCGACGTGGAGCTGCCCCATTCCGGAGATCAGGACCTCCTTGGCCTCCGCGTCACGGCTGATCTGGATCGTCGGGTCCTCCTCGACGATCCGCCCGAGCGCGTTCGCGATCTTGTCCTCGTCGCCCTTGGCCTTCGGACGTATCGCGAACGAGATGACCGGTGTCGCGACGGGGAGGGGCTCGAAGCGGACGGGGCTCTTCTCCTCGGCGATCGAGTCGCCGGTGAACGTGTTCTTGAGCTTCGCGACGGCGACGATGTCGCCTGGTCCGGCCTCGGTCGCCGCCGACGAGGTCTTGCCGTTCAGGACGAGGATCTGGCCGAAGCGCTCCGAGGTCTCCCGGCTCGTGTTGAGGAAGCCGGAGTCGGCCTTGAGCGTGCCGCTCCAGACGCGGAAGACCGAGATCTTGCCCGCGAACTGGTCGACGATGGTCTTGAACACCTGGCCGCCGAACGGCGCGGCCGGATCGGGGGCGCGCTCGGTGGCCGCTCCCTTCAGGTCGACGCCCTTGCGGGCGGCGCGGGCGGCAGGGGAGGGGAAGTTCGAGGCGATGAAGTCGAGGATCGGCTGCGCCCCGACGTTGCGCGTGGCGCTGCCGCAGAACGCGGGAAAGAGCTTGCCGGCGAGGATCGCCGAGGCGAGCCCGGTGCCGAGCTCCTCGGCGGTGAGGTCGCCCTGGTCGAGATACTTCTCGGTCAGCGCGTCGTCGGTGGCGGCGACGGCGTCCACGAGGGACTCGCGCGCCTTCTTGACCGCGCCCTCGAGGTCCGACGGCACGGGCTCGGCGACGAAGTCACCGGAGCCGTCGAGCTTGTACCGGTAGGCCTCGAGCGCGAGCAGGTCGATCATGCCCGAGAACTTGTCCTCCTTGCCGATCGGGATCTGCAGGGCGACGACGTCGTCGTCCAGAGACTTCTTGACGCCGGCCAGCGCGGCGTCGAAGTCGGCCCGCTCGCGATCGAGCTTGGAGATGAACACCGCCCGCGGCAGCCCGAGGTCCTTCGCGTAAGTCCAGGCGCGGTCCGTCTGCACCTGCACGCCGTCGACGGCTGAGACGACGACGATCGCCGCGTCCATGGCGGTCATGCAGTTGCGGGTGTCGGCGAAGAAGTTCGAATCGCCCGGCGTGTCGATTATCGTGACCTTCTTCTTCTTCCATTCGCAGGAGGCGAACGCGCTCGAGATGCTGCTCTTGCGCTTGACCTCCTCGGGCTCGTAGTCGAGGGTAGAGGTCTCGTTGGCGACGCTCCCGAGGCGAGTCGTGGCCTTGGAGTCGAAGAGGAAGGCCTCGGCGAGCGAGGTCTTGCCCGACCCCTGGTGACCGACCAGACCCACGTTCCGGATGTCGTTCGTCGCGTACTTTGCCATCAGATGGTGATCTCCCGGAGGGCTGCAGGCGTAGCCCGGCCTGCAGCCAAGGTCAACCGTGGGATCCGTTACCCGTCGATCTTCCCGCTGCAGTCCTGGTCGATCCCGTCCCCGCCCACGTGCCCTGCGAAGCGCAGGTCGCTATCGGTCGTGGCGAAGCCCATCTGAATCGCTCCGTCGCCGTCGATCGCGATGGCCGTTCCGGCCTCGCCAGAGCGGTCGACCGTCTGGAAGACCCAGTCGCCGAACGCGTTCGTGGCGTACCGGAGGTCGAAGTTTCCCGCGGCGTGATAGAGGAGGTGGATCGCTCCTTGACGATCGACGGCGAGCGCCGGTTGGCCGGGGTCGTTGCGCGCGTCGACGGTCTCGACCGCCCAGGTCTCGCCGTCCGACCGCGCGATCCACAGCGACCGATCGGTCTCGTTCCGGTAGGCCACGACGGCGTTGCCCGACGGATCGAAGGCCAGTCGCGGCGCCGACGCGTCGGCGCCCGGCGCGATCGCGTCGGCGACGGGCTCGTCTCCGACCAGGGCGACGTGGCGAAGCTCGCCTCCGCTGGTGAAGACCACGTGAACCGTCCCCTCCGCGTCGGCCGCCAGCGAGGGCGCCCCGTCGTCCGGCGGGTCCGCGAGGCCCCCCCGCGCGAGCGGCGCGATCGTCCAGTCGCCGTCCCAGGTCCCGAGGTGGAGCGCGCTGGAGCCGGCCGCGACGTCGCGGAAGGCGAGCCGCAGTCGACCGTCGCCATCGATCGCGAGCGATGGTTGCGCCAGGCGGTGCCCCTCCGCGGGCCGCGCGGCGTCGTCGGACGCCCAGCCCTCCGCGCCGAGCCGGGCATGGCGGAGGCCATCGTCCGACTCGTGAAGTACGTGCAGGACGCCCTCGCCGTCGATCGCGAGCGCCGCTCCTCGGCCCCCGGCCTCGATGGCCTCGACGACCCACTCGTCACCGGCCTTCGTGGCGTGGCTCAGGGTGCCCTCGGACAGGTTCTCGTAGACCAGGTGCACCTCGCCCGCCCGGTCCAACGCGAGCGAGGGGCCCAGGGCCCAGCCGCCGGCGTCGACGGTCTCGAACGTCCACTCCCCGGGGTCGTCCGCCCCCGGGCGGATCGACGGATCCCCATCGTCGCAGTCACGCCCGCCGCAGTCGGCCGAGGTCGATCGGTCGCCGTCCTCGTCGACGGTGCAGGTCGGGGGCTCCGCGTCGGCGCTCGCGTCGGCGCTGGCCGCGTCGTCGCCAGCGTCGGCGTCGGCGGCTGCGGCGTCTTCGCCGGTGGGCGGAACGTAGCCGGCCTTGCCTCCGCAGGACGCGAGGAGCGCCGCGAGACCCAGTGATGCAAGGCGGGCGGACATGGCCCGCGGATGCTAGCCCAACTTCCTGGACGGAAGTTGGGCTAGCTCGCGGCACCCAAGGCGAAGAGTGCATGCTAATCTTCCGCGCCGCATTGGCCGACACGGTCCTGGAGATCCGCGACCTCGTGACCACGTTCAGCTCGGACGAGGGCGTGATCCGCGCGGTGGACGGGCTGTCGTTGACCGTGCCCGCCGGGACGACGGTCGGCGTCGTCGGGGAGTCGGGCTGCGGCAAGAGCGTGACCGCGCTGTCGATCCTCCGCCTGGTCCAGTCGCCCGGCCGGATCGAGTCCGGGCAGATCCTCTTCCAGGGGCAGGATCTCCTGAAGCTCAGCGAGGCCCGGATGCGCGAGCTGCGCGGCGCCAGGATCTCCATGATCTTCCAGGAGCCGATGACCTCGCTGAACCCCGTCTTCACCGTGGGCGACCAGATCATGGAGGCGATCCTGCTGCACCAGAGCCCGGGTCGCCGCGCGGCCCGCGCCCGCGCGATCGAGCTCATGCAGCTCTGCGGGATTCCCGCCCCCGAGGACCGCGTCGACTCCTATCCGCACGAGCTGTCCGGCGGGATGCGCCAGCGCATCATGATCGCCATGGCGCTCGCCTGCAATCCCTCGATCCTCCTGGCCGACGAGCCCACGACGGCGCTCGACGTCACGATCCAGGCCCAGATCCTCGACCTGCTCGGCCGGCTGCAGCGGGAGCTCGGGATGAGCATCGTCCTCATCACTCATGACCTCGGCGTCGTGGCCGAGTTCGCCACGCGGGTCGTCGTGATGTACGCCGGTAAGGTCGTCGAGCAGGGCTCGACCGAGGACCTGTTCCACAGCCCGAGCCATCCGTACACGCGCGGGCTGCTCCGCTCCATCCCGAAGCTCGACGAGAAGACCGATCGCGCAGGGCGGCTGCCCGCGATCCGCGGCATGGTGCCCGACTTGCGGCACCTGCCCCCGGGGTGCCGGTTCGAAGACCGCTGCGAAGAGGCCTTCGAGCGCTGCCGGACGGCGGTGCCTCCGCTGTACGAGGTGACCGCGTCTCACCTGTCGCGCTGCTACCTGTGCTCGGGCGAGGCGGACACGAGGCCCCTGGAGCGATCCGACCATGGCTGACGAGAACGCGCCGACCGCGACCCCGGAGCCGCTCGTTCGCGTGGTCGGTCTGAAGAAGCACTTCCCGCTGCGCTCGGGGTTCTTCTCGCGACGCACCGCGTTCGTTCGGGCCGTCGACGGCGTGTCGCTCGACATCGGCGCCTCGGAGACCGTGGGGCTCGTGGGTGAGTCGGGCTGCGGCAAGAGCACGTTCGGGCGCGCCATCCTGCGGCTGATCGAGCCGACGGCAGGGACCGTCCACTTCGACGGCAGGGACGTCGTGGCGCTCGGCGCGCGCGAGCTGCGCCGCTTCCGGCGGCACATGCAGATCATCTTCCAGGACCCGTACTCCTCGCTCAACCCTCGCATGAAGGTGAAGGACATCGTCGGCGAGCCCGTTCGGATCCACGGGCTCGCGTCGGGTCGTCGCGCGGTCGACGACGAGGTGGTGGCGCTGCTGGAGAAGGTCGGACTGGGCTCGAGCGCGATGACCCGCTACCCCCACGAGTTCTCGGGCGGCCAGCGGCAGCGCATCGGCGTCGCCCGGGCGCTCGCCGCGCGACCCAGGTTCATCGTGGCCGACGAGCCGCTCTCCGCCCTGGACGTGAGCATCCAGGCGCAGATCGTCAACCTGCTCAAGGACCTGCAGGAGGAGCTCGGGCTCGCGTACCTGTTCATCGCGCACGACCTGAAGATCGTCGAGTACCTGTCACGCCGCGTCGCCGTGATGTACCTGGGCAAGGTCGTGGAGCTGGCGTCGAGCCAGGACCTCTACAAGGATCCTCTGCACCCTTACACGAGAGCGCTTCTGTCCGCGGTTCCGGTGCCCAGCCCGGGAGCCAAGCGCGCGAGGATCCTCCTCGCCGGCGACGTGCCCTCGCCGATACGTCCGCCGCCCGGATGCTCCTTCCACCCGCGCTGCTCGATCGCCGAGAAGGGTCTGTGCGACAAGGAGGCGCCGGCGCTGCGGCCGATCTCGACCGGGCACGTCGTCGCCTGCCACAAGGCATGAGCGATCTCGACCAGCCGAGGCGGATCGGTCGCTACGAGGTGGTCCGCGTGATCGGAGAAGGGGGCATGGGGACGGTCTTTCTCGCGCGCGACCCGACGCTCGATCGCATGGTGGCGATCAAGACCGTGAGACTCGGCGGCCTTCCCGAGAAAGCCAGGCTCACGTTCGAGGAGCGGTTCAAGAACGAGGCGCGCGCCGTCGCGAAGCTGCGCCACCCCGCGGTCGTCGCCGTGCACGACACCGGCATCGACGACGAGATGGGCGCGTACTCCGTGTTCGAGTACGTGGAGGGCGAGTCGCTTCGCGATCGGATGGACTGCACGCCGGGGCCGTGGCCCCAGGCGGAGGCGCTCCGGATAGTCCGCGCCGTCGGCGAGGCCCTGGACGCGGCGCACGAGGCGGGGATCGTTCACCGCGACGTCAAGCCTGCGAACATCCTCCTCGCGAACGACGGGTGCGTGAAGCTCGCCGACTTCGGAGTCGCGCGGCTGCCCGACGCCCAGGTGACGCGCGAAGGGACGTTCCTCGGGACGCCGAGCTACGCGGCTCCCGAGGCGCTCGCTCGCGGCGAGTTCGGACGCGCCTCCGACGTCTGGTCGCTGGGCGTGGTCGCCTACGAGCTCGCCTGCGGGCGCCACCCCTTCCCGGGAGAGGACGTCGAGGCCGTCTCGAACAATGTCTTGCGCTCCGATCCCGCGGCGATGCCCGCGGGCGTCGAACGGAGGGTGGCGCGTGCGATCCTCGCCACGCTGGCGAAGGACCCCGGGGAGCGGCTGGCGCGCGCGGGCGATCTCCACCGAGCGATGAGCGGCGACGCCGCCGTGAGCTCGGCAGCCGTCAGCTCGACGCGGAAGCTGATCGGGGCCGTCGCGATCATCCTGGCGCTCGTCGGAGCCGGGCTCGCCGTCCGAAACTCGATGCAGGGCGCCGTAGGCGAGGACGCGGGGCAGGACGATGCGGTGCCGGCGACGGTCGAGGTCGTGTCACCCCGGAGCGGAGCGATCCCGGCGTTCCATCCGGCGCCGCCTCCGGCGGCCGGCGCCGCCGACGCGGCCGCACCGGCGCCCGACGACGCCGCGCCCGCGAGCCCTCGTGACGAGGAGGAAGAGGTCAAGGCGCTGATGGACCGAGCGCGGAGGCTCCTGGCCGCCGGCGATCGAGCAGGCGCCCGAGCGGCGCTCGAGCGTGTGCTCGCCATCGATCACGCGCACCCCGAGGCCCGGCGCCTGCTGTCGGAGTGACTAGACGCTCCTTCTGCGTCGAATCTCGCCTGCGAGCGCTTCCTCCTCGTCGGCCGGGAGCAGCGTGCGCACGACCGGGAAGATCACGCGCTCCTCGAGATCGAGGTGCCCGTCGAAGTGTTCGCCCAGGCTCCGGCCGAGGGAGACGAGGTCCTTGGAGCGCTGCGCTCTGGACGCCTCGCCGCGAGAAAGCGCGAGCCAGAGCGGGAGCGCCTCGGCAAGGACCTGGTCGATGTCCAGGTGCTGCATGGACATCCGCGAGAGGGCCTCGCGCACCTCGGCCGGCGCGCCGAAGCGCTCGAGCCGCGGCCGGAGCGAGAGATCCTCGTCCGCGACGTGCAGCGGAAGCGCCACCGAGAAGTACCTGTGGAGCGCGGCGGCGGCCTCGGCCACCTCCTCGTCGGATGGGCTCGTGTCGAGGGCGATGCGCGCGGCCAGCGATCCGAACGAGCGGATCCGCGTGTGGCACGCCAGCATGAGACCGACGGCGTCGTCCGGCTCGTGGGTGGATTGTCTTCGGGGCAGGATCGGGGTCACGGGGCTCCTTGCCAAGGCGTGATGATAACGGTCATATCCTAGCCGCCCGGCGCGCCGGAGCAAGGAGAACCGGCGTCACTCCATCCAGAATATCGGCTCACGCTTCCGCATGAAGCTCCGGATGGACTTCATGTCGGTCTCGGGGAGTGGTTCGAGGTGTACGCCCATTCCGGGCGTCGACTCGCCCTCCTCCCGCACCCACGCGACGCGGCCGCTCGCGACGACGCGATGCTCGTCCGGCAGCGTCACCTCGACCGTCAAGTTCGAGCCGACCGGCAGGAGCTCGTACGTCGCGACGAACAGGCCGCCATCCGAGAGGTCGCCGGAGAAACCGACGTAGAAGTTCGTCTCGCCCAGGAAGGTGACCTCGACCTTGACGGCCCTCCCGGCCGTCGGAGGATCGGAGAGCCTCGCCTCCCGGGCCGCCGCCCGCTCGCGCCTTTCCGCGGCGTCGTGGAGCGTCGAGAGAGCCCGCGCGACCGCCTGCGTCACGGTCGATCCGATCCTGTCGGGCACGCGGACGTCCTGGAGCTTGGCCAGGCAGGCCGACAGTTGCTCGCGCGCACGGCTCGTGCCTTCGACGGCGCCCTGGTCTCGGCTGGTTCGCTCCGCGGCGAAGAGCACCCCGACCGCGTCGGCGAGATGCGCGGTCACTTCCTGGACCGCGAGCGCGGGCCCCGGGTCCTCCTGCAACGCGCCCATCGCTTCAGCCAGGATCTGCCGAGCCTCCCTGGCGGCTCGGCGAAGGCTCCGCGCTCCCTCGCCCATCGGGCCGATTCTACGTGCGCGCGCCCGACACGGACAGGGGGAAGGGACAGCCGCGGCCGATACGCGTTACCATCGGGCCGTGCGCTTCCGCGTGACGGTGTGGGGTCTCTGTCTCTTCCTGACTGCCTGCGGCGATGCTGGCACGCAGCCCGGGGGCAACGGTGCGCCGACCTGTCCCGAGGGGCAGGTCTTGAGGGGCGATCGCTGCGGGCCCGAGGCAGGCGGACCCTGCGACATCATCGAGGATCGAGGTGGGTGCGCCCAGGGGTTCGTGTGCGATCCGGCAGAGGGGGCCTGCGTCCCCGACGACGGGCTCGACCAGTGCGCGCCCGACGGCGCATGCGCCGGCGGCCAGGTGTGCCAGCTGGGTTTTTGCGTCGATCCCGACGACGACAACGATGATGATGGCGTCCCGGCCGACGACGACTGCAACGACTTGGAGGCCGGCGTCGGCGAGTGCGCCGAGGACGAGGAGTGCGTGGACGGCGAGTGCGGCCGCCCGGGCGAGGACGGCGACGGCGACGGCGTCGCGTTCCCGGACGATTGCAACGACCGCGACCCGGAGGTCTTCGAGGGGCAGGAGGAGCGCTGCAACGGGATCGACGACGACTGCGACGGGGTGATCGATCCCCTGGACCTCTGCCCCGACGAGGACGACGACGGCTTCCAGGGCTGCGACGAGGTCCGCGACGCATTCCGCTGCGATTGCGACGACGCCGATCCCGGCGTCAACCCGGGGCACGTCGACGTCTGCGGCGCCGATGGCGCCGAGCTCGGCGGCGCCGACTGCAATCCCCTCGAGGACGGCTGCGGGCCCGGCTCGGCCTGCTGCGCGGGCGCCGAGGCCTGCGTCGACATCCGCTACAACGAACAGAACTGCGGCACCTGCGGCACGACCTGCGCCGCCGGCGAGTTCTGCGGCAACGGCGCCTGCCTCAGCGAGGCCGGCGGGATCGAGCGTGCGCCGGGCGACGACGGCGTCGTGAGCCCCTCGGCCTTCCCGCAGCAGTACCCGGCGATCGCGTTCAACTACAACACGATCTGGAGCTGGTACGGCGGCCCCTGGAGCTGGTGGTGGCACTTCTTCGAGTACGGCTACGGGATCTCGTGGGTCGAGGACGTGGGTGGACGCGGGGTCGTGGTCTTCACGGCGCGTCACTTCAACCTCTGCCCGCTCGACTGGCGGAGCTTCTTCCCGTCGAGCTTCTTCGACTTCCCTTCGGTCGAGATCGACGACGAGATGGAGACGCTCCTGCCGACCTGCGGCTTCGGTTTCCTGGGCGACTTCTACCCTCCGGTGCAGGTGGCGTCCCTGTCGGCCGAGTCCGCTGTCGTCTCGATCGCGCCCGGCGGCGACCTCGGCTTCGGGCTCGCCTGGAGCGACACGCCCGCGGGCGCCTCGCAGATCTTCTTCGGCAACGTCACGAGCTACGGATTCCCGGGCGGCGCCAACACGCCGATCACGTCCGGTCTCTCGAACGCCGAGAGGCCGGCGATCGCGTGGAGCCCGTGGTTCTTCGTGCTCGGCGAGGGCTTCGGCGTCGCCTACGAGGACGACCAGACCGGCTCCAAGCAGATCTGGTTCCGCCGCGTCGACTCGTTCTGGAGCTACTGGTCGGGCTTCGGCGGCGCGGTGCAGGTCTCCGACGACGAGATCGCCGCGACCGCGGCGTCGATCGCCTGGAGCCCCGAGGGCTTCGGCGTCATCTGGGTCGGCGCGGGGACCGGTGACGTCTACTTCGCCATGGTCAGCGAGCTGGGCTTCGTGACGGGGGCTCCCGTACGCGTGACGACGGGCGCCCAGGCCGCGGGCACGCGCACGGGGCTCGTCTGGAACGACGACGCGGGCGAGTTCGCCGCGGTGTTCGAGGGGAGCCCCGAGGGACAGGGCGAGAACGAGGAGATCTACTTCCTGCGGATGGACTCGAGGGGGACGCTCGCGGGGACCACGCTGCGGATGACGGAGCTCGAGACGAACCAGAACGCGCCCACGCTGGTCTGGACCGGAGAGGACTACGGCGTGACCTGGTACGACAGCCGGTTCGCCGACGACGAGCATCCCGAGGTCGTCTTCGCGCGCGTCTCGCGCGAGGGCGACGAGGTCATCGAGGAGCTGCGCGTCACGGACCACGGCGGCAGCGGAAGCGCGCTCCACCCTTCGATCGCCTTCGGGTGGAACGAGGACTTCCCGATCGGCTTCCTTGGCGACGAGCTCGTCGGTCGCGGAGAGTTCGCGCTGGTCTGGGACGACCGGGCGACCGACGACAGCCCGGAGCAGATCCACTTCACGCGCTTCGTGCGGCGGTAGGCATCACGGTTGCTTGTTGGAGGCGGCAGGATGGGAGGGTTCGTGTTTTCTCGGCGGGTCGCTGTGCACGCGTGTGCTCTGTGGGGTCTCGTGTCCCTCTGGCCCCTCGGCGCGTCGGCCCAGACCGTGGGCGACGAGGTGGGTGGCGGTGGGTGCAGCACGGCCGTGGTCCGGGGCCTGGCGGACCAGCTCGTCGGCCAGCTCAACTGCCTGTACCCGGACACGATGGAGCCGTTCGACGAAGGAGGCCAGATCGAGTTCGCCTCCGGCGCGGTGCTCGGGAACCTTCAACCCGGCGCGATCGACGGGCTCATGGCGGCGCTCGACGATCGAGCGGGCTCGACGATCACCATCACCTCCGCGCTTCGCTCGTTGCCACAGCAGTACCTCCTGTATCAGTGGTACCTCGCGGGCCGATGCGGCATCCAGATCGCGGCCAGCCCCGGCCGCAGCAACCACGAGGGCGGTCTCGCCATCGACGTCTCGAACCACGACGCGTGGCGGAACGCCCTCGAGAACAACGGGTGGGATTGGTACGGCTCGGGCGACGTCGTGCACTTCACCTACGTCCGCGCCGGCGAGGACATCCGGTCGGCCTCGGTCCTCTCCTTCCAGACGCTGTGGAACGCCAACCACCCCAACGACGCGATCGACGAGGACGGCCTGTACGGTCCGCAGACGGAAGCGCGCCTCGGCCGATCGCCCGTGGGAGGCTTCGAGATCGCGACCACCTGCAACCCCTGCGCGCAGGGCATGCACGCGCGGTTCGACTCGGCGCAGGCTCCGCCCGAGGCGGTGGTAGGTGGGGAGGTGACCATCAGCGCGAGCTTCACCAACACCGGCGACGCCACGTGGGTTGCGGGTCAGGTCAGCCTCGCGACGAACCCCCCGGTCGCCCTCGGCGCCGACGTGATCGACGGCGGCTCGACGACGTTCACCCACTCCTTCGTCCCCGCCGCCGAGGGACCAGCGACCATCGCGCTGGGCCTCGTCGACGCGGGCGGAGCCCCGATCCCGGCAGGCTGCGAGGGCGCGCCCACGGGGGAGGTGACCGTGACGGTCCTCCCGGCCGCGGATCCGCCCGACGACCCGTCCGACCCCGACGATCCCGTCGACGGCTCCCCCGACGATCCGGCACCCGACGACGGCGACGACCTCGACGGCGACCCGATGGTCGACGGCTCGGGCGCACCTGGCGAGTCATCCCGCGCGGTCGGGCTCGCCGGCGGCTGCGGCACCTCGGGCCCGCTGGGCAAGGAGCCCCCGGTGGCGGTGCTCCTCCTGATGGGGCTCGGACTCGCGCTCGTGCGGAGGCGCTAGCGCCGCGCGCCCGCCAGCCGAGCCAGACGCGTCTCGACGACTCCGACCCGCTCCTCGAGCTTCCGGTACTGCTCGCCGGCGAGATCGCGGATGTTCTCGAGCCGCGCGGTGACGAGCTCGAAGCCGCGCGCCGTCGCCCGCTCGAGGGCGTCGACCCTCGCGTTCAGGCCGTCGACCCTCATGTTCAGGCCGTCGACTCTCTCGGTCAACACGTCGACCCTTTCGTTCAGGGCTCTGAGCTCGCTGTGGACCGCACGGTTGTCGTCGCGAAGGCCTTCGATCCCCGATCGTATTCCACGGAGGATCTCGAGCGTGAGGCTCGCGACGTCCCCGTTACCCTTCCTCCCGCCGCCTCCTCTACTTCCGGCCATGTCGTGAATCGTACTGCCGGGGTTCGGCCGCGGCAATCAGCACGAACGCTCGCGAGCGAGCGGAATGCGTCACGGGCTCAAGAGAGCGCTCTTGATCCAGCCCCAGAGCATGATCGCGATCACTCCGACGAGCAGGGCGACGATGATGATGCTGAACCACTTTGCTGGCGAGATCGCGGCCTCGCGTCCTGCCTTCTTCTTCTTGACGACGAGCTTTTGCTCGCCGCGCCGCTTCGCCATGGGGCGGAGCATACCCCTTTTCAGGGATTGCGCAGCCCCTCGAGCGCGCGAAGCGCGGCGTCCGGATCGATCCCCGGACCGATCGGGGCGTCGTCACCGAGACCGCCGCCGAAGACCATCCTGAGCAGGTCCCGCGGGCGCATGCCCAGGATCGGCAGCGACTGCCGCAGGCTCGCGGCGACCTCGGGCGGGAACATCGTGTCGAGGACGAAATCGCCGGAGTCGTCGACGCCCAGATCCTCGTCGCCGTGGCTCTCGTCGAGGTAGCGCCGGAAGGTGCTGCGGACGGTCCTCGAGCCCGGTCCGGCCGCGGCCTCGAGCGCCCGGATCCACTCCTCGGTCGAGACCAGCCTGAACTCGTGGCGGGCGACGGCGGCTCGGAGCGCGGCGCTGAGCTGGGCGTCGCCCAGCGAGCGACGCAGAGCGACATAGAGGTAGGGCGCCTTGCCGTACACGAGCGCCGCGTACTCGATCGACGTCCTGAAGCTCGCCGTGTCCCGGAGGACCGGCCGGTCGCGCCCGCCCAGGAGGCGGTAGAGCGCGTAGTTCATCTTCACGTTGGAGTCCATCGCCGCCCGCGCCGCGGCCGCGCCGCGCCGATCTTCGATCGCGAGAGAAGCCGCGTACTGCGCGAGCGGCTCGTCGAGGGACGGAAAGCGCCTGCTGTCGTTGCCCACGATCCCGGCGAAGTACTGGTGCGCCACCTCGTGCGCGACCGTGAACTCGAGCGTGTCGTCGAGCAGATCGCCCATGCGCTCGGCCTGAGATGCGCCGGGGGCCTGTCCGCCGAGGAGCCCACCCAGCCGGCTCATCATCTGCATGAGCGCGGCGAGGGGGCTCTCCGAGTCGTCGGGCGATCGGTAGAGCATCCCAGCGATGAGCACCATGCTCGAGAACTCCACGCCGCCCGCTCCGCCCACGAGCGACGCCTCGGCGACGTCGAGCTCCGTGTACGGGTATGGCCCGAAGCGCCGCTCGAAGCTCCCCAGCGCGGCGGCGGCCGCCTCGAGCACCTTCTGCCCGGCGGTCGTGTCGCGCTCGCGGAACAGGCTTCGCACCCTCGTCCCGCCGACCCGCGAGCTCCGCTCCGCGAGGTCGCGCGCGGCGACGAGGATCAGGTCCCTCACCGGGGCGCCCTCCGACACGACGACCTCTCCCACGCCGGGAACCGGCGCGGGGCGGCCATCGACGAGGTTCGTCACGATCTTCAGCCCCGCGGGGACGACCGTTCGGACGCGGAACGCCGCCATGCCGTTGTAGGCGAGGTCGCCCACGCGCGCGGGACGGCTGGTGTCGAAGCCGCCGTCACGATACGGCGCCAGCATCGGGTATGCGCTCGCAGCCGTGACGATTCCGTCCCCCATCGCGAGGAGGCCATAGTCCGCCGCGCCGCCGCCCGACAGCGCCCCGATCGAGCTCATCGCCTGGGCGAAGACGTCGTTGGCATTCGGAGCGAGGCGCCGCAGCCTGCCCGAGTATCGCACCGAGATCGCGATCCGCTGCCCGGCAGCCAGCGGCGTCGGAAGGCGCACCTCGACCAGGCTCTGCCGGACCGCGGCGAACGAGACGGGGGAGGCCGCCGTCACCTCCGTCACCTCGAGCGTCCCCGCGTCCCCGGGCGCTCCGAGCTCGGCCGACGTGTTCGGGTGAAGCAGAAGAGGCAACAAACCCAGCGGCCGGCCCGTGGTGTTCGTGAAGCGCAACGTGACGCGGCCGGAGAAGGTCCCCGTGACGTCGTCGATCGCCTGATCGATCTCGTAGACCGTCAGGTCGTCGAGCGAGCGCAGGCCGAGCTGTCTCGAGAGCCTGGCGCGCGCCGCGGGCTCGCAGAGCCCGAGCCCCGGCGGCTCGGCGGCCGCAGACCCCGAAGCGAGAAGGACTAGCGCGATCAGAACAAGACGTGGCGACACGCCGAAGTAGACGGCGCTGCGCGAGAAAAGCTTCACAGGAGCTTCCTGAAGAAGTAGCAGACCCGCTCGAGCAGACGGTCGGACAGCGATCGGAAGCGGAAGTCCTCGCGCCGCACCTCGGCGCTCTCGGCGAAGTCCTGCTCGTACGAGGCCTCCATGGCCGTGGCGAAGGCCTCGTCCTCGATCGCGACCGAGACCTCCAGGTTGTAGCGGAAGGAACGGTAGTCGAGGTTGTAGGAGCCCACCGTGCTCCAGAGCCCATCGACCACGGCGGTCTTCGCGTGAAGCACGTTTCGCTGCCACTCGAAGATGCGAACGCCGTGGCGCATCAGGCGGTCGTACGTCGCGCGGCCCGCGTAGTACACCGCCGGGATGTCGCTCTGGGCCGGGACGAGGACGCGCACGTCCACGCCTCGCCGCGCCGCCCGCACGAGCGCTCGGCGCACGACCCGGTCGGGGACGAAGTAGGAGTTCGCGATCCAGACCCGCTTCCTCGAGTGCCACACGCGGTACAGGTAGGCGCGCCGGATCTCGCGGCGGTTGCGCACGCCGTACTCCCCGAGGACGCGGACGTTGGTGCCCGAGCCTTCGTGCGCCGGGCCAGTCGGGTGGCGCCCGAGAGGCCGCTCGCCCTGGCCCACCCAGGTGTGCGCGAAGAGCAGGCCCAGCGATTCGACCGCCGGGCCCTCGACCCGTATGGCGTCGTCGCGCCAGCAAGCGCCGGTCTCGGGATCCGGATGCCATGGATCGCCGATGTTGATCCCTCCGACGAAACCGATCGTCCCGTCGACCACCAGGATCTTGCGGTGGTCGCGGCGGTTGAGCCGGTCGAGCCGGAAGCGGCGCTGCCAGGGCGCGACCGGGTTGAACTCGACCACCCGCACCCCGGCCGCGCGCATGTCGTCGAACATCTCCGGCGCGGCGTCGATCGAGCCGACGGAGTCGTGGATCACCGCGACCTCGACGCCATCGCGCGCCTTGTCCTCGAGCGCCCTGGCGAAGCGCCGTCCGATCCCGTCGGATCCAAACCAGTACATCTCGAGGAGGACCTGCTCCCGGGCGGAGGCGATCGCGTCGAGCATCGTCGGAAACGCAGCCGTGCCGTTCCTGAGGAGCACGACGTCGTTGCCGCCGACCTTCCGCTCGGAGACGGGCTCGCGGTATCTGCGCGGGATTCGGGCGGGGGAGGGGACGATCGCCATCCGAGAGCCCATCGTAACCCGGTTGGTCACGGGCCATCACGCCCGTTGTGAATCCGCCGGAGCGCTGGTAGAACGCCAACTCGGCGGCTCACGTCGCTGCCTGGAGGGCCCGATGTCGAAGCGCTTCGCGAGCCTCGCAGGGGGATTCCTTCTGTGGACCGCTCTTTCAGGCGCCTGCGCGCCCGACGCGACGACGGACCTCGCGCGTCGCTCGTCCGCCATCTACTACGGAGAGCGCGAGAACGGCTACGAGGGCGTCGTGATGCTCCAGGTGTCACTCGGCGGCGCGGCGGGCGCGCTGTGCACTGGCACGGTCGTGGCGGCACGCGTCGTCGTGACCGCGAAGCACTGCGTGGTCGACGATCGAGGCACGACCATCGACCCCGAGGACGTCATCGTGGGAACGGGGCCGACCGGGACGCGCGACTACTACGACGTCGAGGACGTCCGCACGACGGGCGGTACGCAGGTCGAGGGGCGCGACTTCGCGGTCCTCATCACGACGGACGAGATCGACGAGGAGCCCTACCCCTACGTGACCGACTGGGACCCCGAGGAGGGCCAGCCGATCACGCTCGTCGGCTACGGCCAGCGCGACGACGGACAGGCAGGCCGCAAGTACCTGGGCGAGAACGAGGTCGACTACGTCTTCAGGAGCTACTTCACGACGGTCGGAGAGTCCGCGTGCTACGGCGACTCCGGCGGGCCGGCGTTCGACGCCGACGGCGCGCTCGTGGGCGTCATCGTGAACACGCTCGGCGGTTGGGGGGGCGGCGAGCCCTGCGAGGACGGGGTGAGCGGGATCACGCGCGTGGACTACTGGGCCGACATCATCGACGAGGCGATCGAGGACGCCTGGATCTGCGACGGCCTGGACGAGGAGATCTGCGGGGACGAGCGGGACAACGACTGCGATCGAATCATCGACAACGGCTGCCTGGAGCTCGGCGATCCGTGCACGGACTCCGTGTTCTGCGGGAGCGGGGACTGTCGCGACCTCGGCGATGGAGCCCGGTGTACCTCGACTTGCGACCTCGACGCGGCGGAGTGTCTCGACGGTTTCTATTGCGCCTCCGTCGCGTGCGGCGAGGGCGCGTGCCTGACCGGCGAGGCCGGCGACCTCTCGATCGGATCGGCGTGCGAGGACGACACCGAGTGCGAGAACCTGTCGTGCATCGAGGCCGGAGGCTCCAGGCGATGCCTGCGGCGCTGCTCCGCTGACGGCGACTGCGGACAGGGCGAGGCGTGCGGCAAGGCCAAGGACGCCGACTGCGGCGGTTGTGTCGGATCGGGCGATGCCTCGCCATTCGGGGCGCCCTGCTCGGTGGCCGAGGACTGCGCCTCCGCCGTCTGCGCCGTGGACGCGTTTGGCGCGTTCTGCTCCGCCGCCTGTCCGCCCGACTGCCCCGAAGGGCTCCAATGCGGTGTCGCCGGCCAGTGCGTGCGCCCGTACGAGGATGGCGAGGTCGGCGATCCCTGCGCGAGCAACGACGACTGCTCCTCCGAGCTGTGCGGCAACTTCGACGCCGGCCGGACCTGCACCGACAACTGCGACCCCGCGAACCCTTGCCCCGGGGGCTTCTCCTGCAACGAGCACGACGGGACGTCGTTCTGCGAGCCGGGCTTGCCGCCCGTGGGCAGCGCGTGCTCCGGGAACGACGACTGCCAGACGGGACTGTGCGGCCACTTCGGTGAGTTCGACGCCTGCACCCAGCCCTGCAGCGCCGACGATCCCTGTCCCGTCGGGCTCATGTGCGTCGAGGCCGGCGCGGCCGAACGCTACTGCCGCCCCGAGAACGCACCGCCCGTCGAGGAAGCCAGCGACGAGCGCGGCTGCTCCTGCGGGCTGCGGCCTCGCCCGCGCGGGCTCGAAGCGGTGGCATGGATGATGCTGGCCGTGCTCGGCGCATTCGGACGCCGGTTCCGATCCTAACGCTCCAGGGGGAGAACTCAGGAGTTCTTCGGTGCATCGATCCGCTCCATTCCTGACGGTCGTCCTCGTTGCCTGCACCGCGTCGGACCCGGCGCCCGTCCCGCCCGCCTGGCGGGAATCGGCCATCAACGGCGGGGCCGCCGAGAACGGCTACCCGGCGACGGTGCTCCTGATCAACCAGAGCTGGTTCGACAGCGGGCTGTGCTCGGGATCGCTCATCGCCCCGCGCGTGGTCGTCAGCGCGAAGCACTGCTTCGACGGGCGAGGCAACCAGGATCCACGCGACCTCGCGGACTGGGAGGTGCTCACGGGACCGATCGGCCAGAGCCCGAACGGCGTCTTCGGGGTCTCCGAGGTCCTGACCACGCCCGGCGACGACATCAACAACTTCGACATCGAGGTCGTGATCCTCGACTCGGAGGCCGGCATCGAGCCGTACGAGATCCGGCGTGACTTCGGCGGGATGCGAACTGGCGACGCGGTGACGCTCATCGGTTACGGCGAGAACCCGTCCGGTGGCCTCGGCCGGAAGTACTCGGGCGAGGCGTCCATCGCCGCGTTCGGCCCGATCGACGAGGCGCTGATCGGCGACAACGAGCTCGTCACGATGGGCGCGGCCGCCTGCGGGGGAGACTCGGGCGGAACGGTGCTCGACTCGCAGGGGCGCTACGTGGGCGTGATCGTCCGCGGGGCCGCTCAGAACTGCGGCGACGAGGAGAACACGACCACCGCGATCACCAGGGTCGACCGTTTCCTCGACCTCATCGACCAGGGCCTCGAGGCGACGGGGATCTGCATCCCGAGGGGCGAGGAGGTCTGCGACGGGCTCGACAACGACTGCGACGGCGAGATCGATCCCGACTGCGTGGGCCTCCTCGAGAGCTGCGACGGCGGCGAGGACTGCACGACCGGGAGCTGCCACGACATCGGAGGCGGCGCGATCTGCACCGAGGCGTGCGAGGCGTCGACCGCGATCGGCGAGTGTCCCGAGGGCTCGTACTGTCGCGAGGTGGCCTGCGGCGAGGCGTACTGCGCGCCCGGAGCTCCCGGCGCGACCAGCGACGGATCGGAGTGCGACGACGACGCCGACTGCTCCTCGCTACGGTGCCGCGAGGGGGTCTGCCGGGCCGGTTGTCACCCTGGGCTCGGCCAGTGCCTCGCCGGCGAGGTCTGCGCGGCCGAGGGCGACGACTGCAATAGCTGCGTGCCGGCCGAGGACGCCCCTGGGCCGCGCGGCCTCGGCGAGCCGTGCGCAGAGAACGCCGACTGCGAGTCCGGCGCCTGCGCGAACCTGCCGGGCGACCGCTACTGCACGACCGCCTGCACGACCGATTGCCCCGCCGGCTACCATTGCGAGGGGGGCGCGTGCCTGCGCGGCGACCCGGGCGTGGATGGCGAGCCCTGCGCCGGCGACGCCGAGTGCGCGAGCGGCCTGTGCGCGGCCTGGCCGGAAGCGACGTCTTGCTCGTCGACCTGCGAGCCGTCGGTGGCGTGCCCCCAGGGATCGACTTGCGACGATCTCGGAGACGGTCGTGGCGCGTGCCATCCCGAACTGGGGATCCTGGGCGCCCCATGCTCGGACGGTGACGAGTGCATGGGCGGGCTCTGCGTGAACTTCCGCGGCGACAAGAGGTGCAGCAAGACGTGCGACCTCGAGGATCCCTGCCCCGCGGGTCATGACTGCCTGGACGCTGGCGACGGCATCCGGGTCTGCGCGCCGCCGGCCGCCGAGAAGGAGGAGGGCGGCGACGACGGAGGGTGCAGGGCGGCGCCCGGAGCTCGGGGCGAAGGCCTCCTCCTCGCGCTCGCTCTGGTCGCGCTCCTCGCCTCGCGGAGACCACGATGAGGGGAATCCTCTGCGGACTCCTGCTGTGGGGATGCTCCGAACCGAGCGTTCCTCTCGAGCGCTCGCTTCCAATCATCGGTGGAGATCCCTCGGATGCAGCGGCCACCGTGCTCCTGTTCAACGTCGGGGGAGGCTTCTCCTCGTGCAGCGGATCGGTGATCGCGCCGCGAGTCGTCGTCACGGCGAAGCACTGCCTCGGCCGCAACCCGGGCGACCCGGAGGCGCCGCAGGGGCTCGTCGTCCTCACGCGTCCGTCCCTGAACGACGAGTATCACTACCCGGTGGTCGCCGGTCAGACCACGCCGGGCGACTCGATCGAGAACCTCGACTTCGCCATCTTGATCGTGGACCGCGACATCGACCTGGAGGGTGCGCCCTACTACGAGATCGACCGCGATCCGGCGGACCTCGAGGTGGGCACCGAGGTGCGGCTGATCGGCTACGGTCTGTCCGACGCCAATGGCGAAGGAAAGCAGATGCGCAAGCTCGAGACGACCGACGCCGTCACGGATCCGGTGGTGCCGGAGCTCCTGTACACCTGGGGCCGGGGCGCCTGCAGCGGGGACTCGGGCGGCACGGTCCTCGACCCCGACGGAAGGCTGGTCGCCGTGATGACCCGGGCGGACTGCGCCGGCATGACTATCTCGGAGCGCGTCGACTTCTTCTTAGACCTCGTCGACTGGGGCCTCGAAGAGACGGGCATCTGCGTCGTCCACGAGGAGGAGTGCGACGGCATCGACAACGACTGTGACGACTTCCCGGACGAGGGTTGCCGCACCGAGGGCGAGGTCTGCATCGACGACCGCTCCTGCGCCGACGGCCTCGTCTGCGAGCCAGTCGGTCCCGGGTCCCTCTGCGTCCCGCCGTGCGAGCCCTTCGCCTCGGGCGGCTGCGCCGCCGGGAGCTACTGCGACGCGACCGGTCCCGGCGAGGGGCGCTGCCTGCCGGGCGTCCCGGGAAGCGCGGCCGCCGGCGCTTCCTGCGCGGCCGACGCCGATTGCGCATCCATGACCTGCGCCGGCGATGCTTGCCGGACCCCCTGCGCCCCGCACCAGGTCGCTTGCCCGTGGGGCCTGATCTGCAAGCCCGACTCGAACGAGGGCGGCCTCTGCGAGGCCGCGGCAGACGACGGCTCGCCCCGGATCCTCGGCGAGCCCTGCGGAGGGTCTTCCGACTGCGCCGAGGGGTACGTCTGCGCCGGCGAGGCCCCGGACCGCTACTGCGCGCCGGCCTGCGGCGACGGCTGCCCATCGGGCTTCCACTGCCGGGAGGACATCTGCGTGCGCGGAGATCCAGGAGCCTCCGGCTCGCGCTGCCTGGAGGACGGCGACTGCGCGGCCGATGACGAGTGCGTCCCGGCCGGCGACGCGGAGGCATGCGCGCCGACCTGCGACGGCGGCTGCGACTCGGGCTTCGCCTGCTCCGATGACCGTTGCCTGCCGGAGAAGGCAGTCCTCGGAGCCGCCTGCGCATCGAACGCCGACTGCGCGAGCGATCTGTGCGGCCATTTCCCCGACGGCGCACGCTGCACGGCTCCGTGCTCCCCCTCCCACGGCTGCCCGGCCGCCACCGTCTGCGCGCTGCAGGAGGACGGAATCAACCTCCTGTGCCGCGAGCCCCCGTTCGCCGGCGACATCGGAGGCGGCGGCTGCACGACCGTCCCCACGAGCGACGGCGGAGGGCTCTTCCCCCTGCTCGCCGCGCTGTGCCTCGCGAGGGCGCGGCGCCGCCCGCGCTAGCGCGGTGCGACGGCGCCAGTCGCCACCGACTGTGCACACACGTGCACAATGCTCCGCGATCCGGAACAGCTCGTGCGCTCGCGGTCTTGATCGGGCTGTTTTCTCCTGCGAATCCGACGCCGATCTCCGGCGCAGCGGTTGCACACGCCGGTGAACGGGAGGGTCGGAGAATGCGGATCGTGCTCGCTGCGCTCGTCGCGGCGATGGCCGGTTGCGTCCAGGGACCGGCCACGGAAGAGGGAGAGGCGGCGATCGTCGGGGGCCAGCTCGAGGCGGGCCACCCCGCGGTCGGCCTCGTGACGATCGACGCCGGCGGCGGCTGGGTGTCGAACTGCACCGGGACGCTCGTGTCGGATCGCGTCCTCGTCACCGCGAAGCACTGCGTGACCGAGAGCACGACGCCCGACCAGGTCTTCTTCGAGGCGGCCGGCGCCCATGCGGCCGGCACCCTTCTCGTGTTCTGGCCCGGATTCCGCAACGACGACGCGCCACCGCCCGACGACATCCTGGTCGTGCTCCTCGACTCCAGCATTCCCGTCGAGCCGGTGCCCGTCCGTCGCGAAGCGATGGGCCCGGACCAGGTGGGCGAACAGGTGCTGCACGTCGGCTTCGGCGACACGCGGCTCGCCGCGTACGACTCTGGCACGAAGCGCTCGGGGCCATCGACGATCGACTGGGTCGGCGGCAACTCTTTTTGGACGGCCAGAGCCGACGAGACCCAGGCGACGATCTGCCAGGGAGACTCGGGGGGACCGGTCCTCCTGAACGGCGAGGTCGCGGGCGTCGTCAGCGCCACGGCCGACGGCTGCACCAGCGCCGGCGTGCACACCCGCGTGGACCGGTACGTGGAGGCAGTGGACCTGGCGATCCAGCGCGCCGGCGGCCAGTAGCCGGGGTTCCCGGACCGGCGCATCGCGCGGCTCCGCGCACCTCAGCGAGCGCCCAGGATCGGCCGAAAGCGTGCGCCGGACGGCTCCGCGGTGACGAGAACACGTGCCCCGGCGACGGCGAGACCGGCGACCTCGCGCTCCTCCATGGCGCGATCGCCCCCGCGAATGTAACGAACGTCATGAGTGGCCGCCCGCAGCGCTGCCACGACGCGCGGCGCTCGATGGTCATCGCGTCCCGTGTTCAGCCAGTGGGAGCGCATCATCAGAAACCCGCACTCCACGGCCGCAGCGATCGATCGCCTCGTCCACCACCCGGCCATCCTCGAATTCGACGGACCGAGCTTCCGTGCGGACGCCGCGGAGCGCCGGAAGCGCGATGGCGACAAGCCTGAGGGCCGCGCATCGAAGCGCGAGCCGAGGACGGAGGCGTAGGCCGTGACCGCGTACCACCACGAGCGCGCAGTAGCGGCGACGACAACGGAGGATCCTCGCCGAACGCGTTCCCTCCTGGAGGCACTCGCTGCGGCCGGAGCTGCTTGTGGGCCGGCAGAAATAGTTGACGCGGGACAAACGGGTGCCTCGAAACGCCAAAACTTTTTTCAAACTCGGGTGGGACGGCGGCCGCCACGCGTTCGGAGAGATCATCACGATCCACACGCAGGGTGCGGTCCCTCGAAGCCGCGCCGGTCATGCTCTTCGTTCGGGCGCGTGGACCGAATTGGGTCGTTGGCCCGTCAAGTGCCATGGGCTGCGCCGAACAGCTCCGAGACGAGCTCGTTCTCGATCTCCTGCTGGATGCGGCGGGGCACAACCACCTCGGTTGCGATCGCGGCCTTGTCACGGAGGCGGCGGTCGATCTTCTGCTCGGCGGTTTCGAAGTGGAGGCTTGTCGTGATCGGCAAGTGGACCGTCACGGGCCGGGTCTGGCCCATGCGGTGGGCACGATCGGTTGCCTGGTTCTCCATGGCCGGGTTCCAGACCCGCGTGTAGTGGACCACGTGGTTCGCGCCGGTGATGTTGAGCCCCACACCTGCCGCGTCGGGGGAGAGGATCATCACATCGAAGCCGGGGCTCCGGTTGAACGCGGTGACCTCGGCCTGCCGACGCTTCGAGTCGAGGTCGCCGTTGAGAACTGCGGTCGGTCGAGCGAACCGCTGAACGATGCATTCCTTCAGGAGATCCTGCACGATGCGGTAGCGTGTGAAGATGATTGCCTTGCCGCCCGCCCGCTCGATCTCGGAGAGCAGGGACAACGTAGCCTCGAGCTTCGGGCACCGACGCAACGCCTCCTGGACATCGAGCGGTGCCGGCAACGCCTCTCGGAGCGCCCAGTCGTGACTGCAGAGGCGGACGAGCTCCTGGATCGCCGACAGCCACGCGTGGCGGGGTCCCGCTTTCGCTCTTTGCACGACGGCTGCGTACTCGCGCTCCTGTTCGGTCGACAGCGGCACCTCGAAGCGGTTCTCGTGCTTCGGGGGTAGCGCTCGCCGCAACACCTGCTTGGTTCTCCGGAGGTACGCGGGTGCGACCGTTTCCTTCAGCTCCAGCGCGCTGCGCTCGACGACATCGGCACTGCCGGTCTCGATCGGTTCCGCGAAGCGCCGCTTGAACTCGGCCTGGCTGCCCAACAGCCCCGGTTGGCAGTAGTCCACGATGCACCACAGGTCCAGCACCGTGTTCTCGACGGGGGTGCCGGTCATCGCGAACCGGGCGTCTGCCTGCATGGCCTTCAGAGCGCGCGTCGCTCCGCTGGGCGCGTTCTTGATCTTCTGGGCCTCGTCGCAGACGACGATCCTCCAGGGGATCCGACCGAGGAGAAGCTGGTCCCGGCGGAGAGTCTCGTAGGTCGTGAGGACCAGGTCGTGTCGTGATAGCCCCTCCATCGTGCGAGAGCGTCCAGGACCGCAGTGGACGACGATGTCCGATAGCCGGGGACAGAACCTGGCGATCTCGTCCATCCAGTTCTGCACGAGCCCCTTTGGCACTACCGCCAGCGAGGGTCTCAGCGCTCCGTCCTCCAGCAGTCGCGCAAGCACCGCAATCACCTGCGGAGTCTTGCCGAGCCCCATCTCATCCGCGAGCAGCCCACCGGCTCGCGCGCCCTCCCGGGCGGATAGCCACGAGTAGCCCTCCACCTGATGTGGCTCCAATGGCAGCGCGACCGAGGGCGGCTGCTCGAGCAAGGGAACGGACAGGCCGTTACCCCCATCTCCGCGGCCGTACGTCAGGTCGTCGAGGTTCTCGTGGATCAGCAGCACTCCCCTTGGTGGAGGAGGGGCCGTCGTGGGCTCCTGGCTGAAGGCCGCGGCCGGTTGACCATGTTCGACCTCGACGGCTGGATGGCCGATCAGAGCCGCTGCATCTCGACCCTCCTCCGCGCGGACTGCGTCGCGCAGATCGAGCCACCTGCCTTCATGGAGCTGGAACCCCTCACCCGTCTCGCGCGCGCGTGCCACGAGAGCCGCAAGGACGCCTGGTGGAAGGTCGAGGGCGTGTCCACGGTCGTCTTCGGCGACCCAGTTGCCGAGGTCCGACCAGTTTCCGCGCTCCCCGCGCAAGGCGAAGCGAGGGGTTACCGAGACAGGCGCGAGATCGATTCCTTTCACGCGGTCGCTGAACGCCCGCAGGTCGAGCACCGGTTGCTGAGCGTCCAGGACCTCGTCTGGCATCTCCAGCACGGCCTCGGGAGCCTCCGCTGCTCGCGGGATCTCCCCGCCCCGCAAGCGCCCCTTCCTCCGGACGGAGCGAACGACTTCTCGCACCTGCGGCGCCAGGCAGTAGCGGGTGACGCGCCCGTCTTCCCGGTGGTCCCAGCTTGGATCGACGCGGTCTCCCGGGCGAGAGAGCTCCCTCTCGACGACGCCATTCGGGACACCGACCGGTCTGGGAACCAGCTCTACTTCGTCCGGCGTCAGCGGACGCAGGTCGATCTCGACTCGATCGATCGGTACGTAGCGCTCGATCGCGAGCTGCCCTTCCAGTCGGGCATCCGCCGCTCGCGCGGCCTCCTGGATGCGCGCGGCGGCGAGGAAGACGGCTGCGGGGTCCGGGCGGGTCCCGGCGTCGGCCGCCGGGAAGGCGTCGATCGCCAGGGCGAGCTCCGCCTGGGGCGAAGCCATCCACACCCAGCTGCCATCATCCTGCGTGAAGGCCGGGCCGACACGCTGCGATGCCCTGCCCAGCAACCTGTTGTCGGTGGTCGAGCGCACTTCGAGTCGAGGAGGCCGACCCGAGAGTAGCGTTCTGTCCGCCGAGACGACGCACTTCGTCTCGATTGGCGCCGGGAGCCCGAGTGGCAAACGCCTGGCGGCATCCAGAGCGAGAACGGAATACCAGGACATGAGATGTTGGCCTCGATGGTCCGGGTCCTCGTCTAGCAAGCCGTCGATCCAGAGCTGACCAAGGAGAGCCAGGCGGCTGCGGTCCGCGGGGACGAGTGCGTCCCAGAGGTCGCCCTGGCGCAGCAGTGGAAACCGGAGCGGCGCGCCTGCGACTGAGACGAGCCGCAGCCCGGTTCGGCTCGGCTTCCAGTCGAGCGCGAGGATCAAGCCTGCACCAGCGACCAGAGGAGCTGGCGGCACTTCTCTCGCCACCCCTGGCTGTGCCTCAGCCGTTCCAGCGCGCGCGAGGGCACCTTGAGCGAGCTCGGGCTGGTTGCCCGCACCTGGAGCAGCCGTGCGAACTCGTCCGGCGGATAGAAGTAAGCGGCGTTGCCGACATCGCGAAACTCAATAACTCCGAACTTGCCGAAATCCATCAGATAGGCCGAGCCCTCCAGCCGCTCGTACACCCGCCGAATCCGGCTCGCCCACGAGGACCAGAAGCTGAGCCGCTCGTGGTTCTCTTGTCCCGCGAAGAACTTCCGCAAGGACCGTTGAATGAGCTCCTCGTGAATTCGATCGGCAACCTCCGCGGAAATCTGCCCCCACCGCGGGTCGCGGCTGGTCCGTGGTGGACCCAGCTCCCGCACGACGGCATCGAGCGCGGCCTCGGAGAACTGAACGGGTCCCAGCACAGAGAAGTAGTGGTTCACTACCCGCGGCCACTCGTCGCGGGCAACCAGCCGGAAACAGCCTTGGAGGTCGTCATAGGGCTGGGAGACAAGGTGCCGGGAGTCGGCCGCGGACAAGAGGGCGAAGGCGAGCGCCGAGGCCAGCTCGGACTGCCCGGGAGCCGCACCTACGCCCTCACAGACTCGGCGCCAGGCTACCTCCTCGCGCATCAGGGCATTGACCAGCTCGCGCTCCTGTCCTTCCAGCCCATTCCGGCGCACCGACGCCACCATCCGCAGCCGCGCCGTTGCCTCGGCCGGCGGAATGTCGACGAAGGCGGCTGCAGCGATCTGTGCGAACGGCCGCCGGTAGTGGCGGATCAAGAACTGAGGCGCCATGGCCGAGAACTGCCGTCTTTGGACGCGTGCTACGGCCAGAGCGGCCAGCCGTGCCACCGCGTCGTCCTCGAAGAGCGGGATCAGGCCTACGAGGGCACGCTGCTCACGGGGGTCCAAGCCCGCCACGATCTCCACGGCGGCGTCATCGTCTATCACTGTGCGCAGGCGCTCAGTCAGCCGACGTAGGAGCGCGCGCAGGTCCACGGACCGATTGCCCGGGAGCGGTGCGGCGGCGATGGCAGCGAGTCGCTGCGCGAGCTCCGCGAGCCTGCGGGGTTCCGCGTAGGGCGCGCTCACCGCACCCGCTCCAGGAGATCCCGCAGGCTTTCGAGAGAGCGATCGTCGTGGAGGCGGAAGGTGATCTCGATTCGGCGGTTTGCCCCGGACTCGGGGTGCGCATCATCGCGTAATCGCGAGAAGCCGTAACCGATCGCGACCCCGTAGCGCGCCAACGTCGCCTGATCGATTTCCGGTTGTTCGGCAAGGAAGGCAAGGACGGCGTGGGCACGACGCTGAGACAGGTCGAGGTTGGCAAGGTACGAGGCTCGCCGGAACGGATCGGTGTCCAGCGCCAACGGCTCGCGGCTCGCGTGACCCTCGATCGCGATCTCCGACAAGTGCTCCCGAAAGGGAAAGCTGCCCATGAAGAGGACGGTGGAGAGTGTTTGGTAGACGGCGAGGACGGTGGAGCGTCCCTGCGGCGTCAACACCGCCGAGTTGAAGCCGAACAGAACCGCTTCGCCGATGCGGAGTGCCCCCGTCCTCGGATCTACCTCCACCGGGCTCTGGACTGCCCGGAACTGCCGCTGGAGCTGCTCGACGAGCTCCGCACGTACTCCGAGAGCAAGCCGTACCCGGGTCTCGACCTTGCGAAGCTCGGCTTCCTTCTCCGCGGCCGCTTGGCGCTGCTCCTCCAGTTGCCGGCCCTTGTGAACCAGAACACCCAGCAGGATGAGCAGGAAGAGCATCACGAGCCCCGTCATCACGTCCGAGATCGACAGCCAGAAGTCCGGTGGGTCCAGCGGTTCTGGCTCCGGGGAGGGTTGCCGCGGGCCGAGGAGGTGCATGCGCGCCTCGCTACTTCCTCGGCGCCGCAGCGGGTGACGAGATGAGCACCGCCGGTCTCTCGGTTACGCCAGTTGCCCCCCGGGACGAACCCGCGACAGCCTCGGCAGTCTGTCTAAGAGCCGTCACCAGGCGTTGGGTTTCCTTAGGCAGGTTGTCCAGATTATCCAGAAGCGCACCAGTGACCGTCACGAGCTTGCTGGCGACCTCCGCGAGCTGCTTGTCGAAGGTGACGAAGGTCTCGTGTAGCCTTCCTTCCGTCTGCGTGGCGAACCGGCCGATCGCACCGTCGAGCGTGTTTCGCAGCTCGGCTAGCTTCGACAGCAGGTTCCGCAGCTCGGTCAGCGCGGAGTGGGTGCCCTCGGCATGCACCTCGAGGCGATCCGCGTGCTGCTCGAGAACCTTGCCGGTGCTTCCGAGCGAACCGGACGCGGTGACCATGGAGTCCGCGACGCGCTTGAGCCCGCCAACCGCCAGTTCGCCCCATTCCTTCGCTTCCCGGATCATGCCGGCCATCGTCGGCTGCAGGTTGGTCAGCCCCCGTGTGACGACGGCGAGCTGCGCCCCGAGGCGCTCCTGGTCCTTCCCTGCCGCTTGAAGCTGCCCGACTAGCTCGGCGCTCGATTGAACGAGCGCGGCCATCGACCTCTCGCTGGCCGCGAGCACTTGTTGCAGCTCCACCACGGCGCCCTGCACTCCCGCGGAAACGCTCTCGCTCAACCCCGCGTGGAACTGCGCCTGGTCCCGCTTCTGCCGCTCGTAGAGGGCATCGGCCAGCTTGGCGATGAAGTCGGTCTGCAAGGACTCCACGTTGGCCCGCAGCGAAGCGATGGCCTCGCGCTGCCTGCGCAGGAACTCCCCGGCGGTCTCAGTCGGATGGGCCTTTCGCACGACCTCGTTCATCTCGGAGCATCGCCCGCGGATGGCCCCGGTAATCCAGCGGGCCACGGGTGTGTAGATGAGAGCCAGGCCGATTCCGATGATCGACGTCCCCGCCGCGACCGAAAGCCCACTGATGAGCCGCTGGATCCCGGGCATCAGTGCGTCTGGCGAAGACACCTCGATCGTGCTGACCCCAAACACCAATCCGATGAACGTTCCGAGGATCCCCATTCCCGTCAGTAGTCCCGGGACGGCTCCCACCATCGCGGCATCATAGAGTCCAGCCGGGCGAAACACGTCTGCCACGGGCTCGAGGCTCACTCCTTCCTCGCCGGCCGCGGCCGACCAACGCGCGAACTCGTCGCCGTACACCGATCCCCAACGAGTCTCGGCGATCACCGCCTGGATCTCCGCCAGCGAAGATGACGACGCCAGCCGCCGCCGCACGGTCCGGAGCCTCAACAGCGCGAAGGCCGGCGGTGCGAGCGTGCACAGGCAGCAGAACGACAGGACGCCTTGGACCCAGTAGACGAACCCGAACAAGTGCATCCTAGCCCCTGCGAATGTCCGCCCGCCCTTTCGCCAGCGGCACGCGGTCGAGGTGCCGACTATACGACAGCGAGCGGACGGATGGCAGCGTCCTCGACCCCGACTGCGTTCTCGAACCCGACCGCGCCCTCCCAATCTGCCATGACGCACGTAACTGAATCGAACGCGCTTTCTGGACGTCGGGGGGGCCAACGCTGGGAGTGGCGGGGGCCGGCGAGGGCGACTTTGGGCCTCGGTGGCGAGGTCGATGTGTGCGTGGGAGGCTGGGTTTGGACAGGAGGACGGATCCGTGCGTGGGTGTCCGTCCGTCGGACCGCAGGTGCCGTGTCCGCCGAGCTTCGGTTGACGGCGTTTCGCGGATGTGAGGCGACGGCAGCGGTCAGGTGGCGGGCGGCGCTGGAGCAGGGGCGGCGGCGGATGGGGCCGGCCGCGACGCCTTCCAGCGTGCGGGCAGCAGTGCCGGGACATCACGGAGGCGCACGCTCCGAGCGAGCCGCGGCAGCACGTCGCTCAGGTACTCGACCGGGTTGACGTCCGCGAGCTGGCAGCAGCCGAGGATCGTGTACGCGATCGCCGCGCGCTCGGCGCCGGCGTCGCATCCCGCGAACAAGTAGTTCTTCACTCCGTCGTCGAGGAAGCGCCGGAGCGCATCCGCGTGCTTCGTCTGGTACCGGATCGCCGCGCCGAGAGGGGAGCTCCAGCAGCTCTGCTGTTTCGTGGATCGAGCATTACGTCAACTCCCGGTGATCCGCGTGAACTATTCTTGCCGGCGAGAGTAATTGGCGCGACACACGTTGGTGCGGGTCTGCTGATCATGATCTGCCTTTCTGGTCCGCCGCCCGCGCTCGGCGCCGGCCGGCGCCCACCGCCGACGGACAGCGCGTGAGCTCATTCACGACCGGGGCCGCTCGGCCATCGAGATGAGCCCCCCGGCCCGGATCCAGCCCGCCGACAAGAGCCACGTGCGTGCGTCGGCGACCGGACGTGGGATGTCCGGCGGCTGCGGGAGATCGTCCTCTTCCCGGTAGCCGGTGAACCAGTACGCCGACGATGCCTCATCGATGCACATCGGCGAGGTCTTTTCTCCCCCGTGATGACGAAAATTCCCGAGCACGTAGACGATCGCCGAGCGGGTCTGTGTCGGTGTCTTCAGGTG
>JACPQR010000199.1 GCA_016190375.1 Deltaproteobacteria bacterium | reverse complement strand
CGTCCCAGAGATAGGTCGTGGTCTGACCGTCAGGCTCGACCGTCATCGACACGCGGTTTCCGGACTCGTCGTAGGTGTAGCGGATGGTGCGGCCCGTCTCGTGGTCCAGAACCGTCTCGAACCGGCCGAGGGCGTCGTAGGTGCGGTCGCGGCTGGAGTCCTGGTTTTCCTCGTGGGTCCGGCTGCCTCGTTCGTCGTACTCGAAGATGGCGGCGGTCCCGTCGTCGTACTGGATCTCGGTGAGTTGGCGGCGGTCGTCGTACACGAAGCGAGTGAGCTGGCCGTTGCCGTCCAGCTTCGAGGTCCGCTGGCCGGCGAGGCCGTACGCGAACGATGTCGACGTGCCGATCGGCGTCGTCTCCCGGACCAGGCGGTTCGCGAGGTCGTAGTCGAACAGCGTCACGTTGCCGTTCGCGTCGGTGACGGACGTGCGGTTGCCGCGAGCGTCGTAGCCGTAGATCGTCAGGCCGCCGATCGCGTCGAGGACGGATTCCATGCGGCCGATCTCGTCGTACCCGAAACGCGTCACGCGGCCCTTGGCGTCCGTCACAGCGCTCCGCCGGCCGAGATCGTCGTACGCGGTCGCACTCGTGTTGCCCAGCGGGTCGGTCTCGGCGACCTGGCGGCCGAGGTCGTCGTACTCGCGGTGAGTGAGGTTTCCGAGGGGATCGACGGCGCAGCAAGGTTCTCCGCCTCCGCCACCGCAGCTCCCACCCGCGCAGGAGCCGCCGATTTCTGCACAGTAGGCGAGGCTCGTGGTGCTTCCCAGCGGGTCGGTGACAGCCACCGTGCGACCGAGCACGTCCAGCGTCTGCTCCGTGCGCGCGCCCCGGGCGTCGATGGTCGCGGTGACGGCGCCCTCGGGGTCGTACTGCGTGCGGTTCACGTTACCGAGGGCGTCCTCGACCTCGACCAGTAGCGACTCGGCGTCGTAGCGGAAGAACGTGACGCTGCCGGCGGGGTCGGTTGTCGAGACCCGATTGCCGCGAGCGTCGTACGCGAGCTCCGAGCGGCTGCCGAGCGGGTCGGTGAGCGCGAGCAGCCGGCCCGCGGCATCGACCTCGATCGCGCGGGCATTTCCGTTCGCGTCCGTCATCGACGTCATGTGGCCGGCGGCGTCGTAGCCGAGAGAGGTCGTGCCGCCCTCGGCGTCCGTGATCGACGTGAGGTTGCCGGACTCGTCGATCTCGACCAGCGTCGTGGCGCCGCCAGGTCGGGTAATGCCGGTGGGCTGGCCGAAGGCGTCGACCTCGTAGCTCGTGATATTGCCCACAGCGTCGGTCGAGGCCAGGAGGTTGCCACTGGGGTCGTACTCGTTCGTGCTAGTGTGGCCGAGCGCGTCGGCCGTCGTCTCGAGGCGCGCGAAGGGGCCGTAGGTGTAGCTCGTGGTGTTTCCGAGGGCGTCAGCGCTCGACGTCACGTTTCCGGCCTCGTCGTAGGTCCACGTCGACAGGTTTCCGCGAGCGTCGGTCTGGCCAATGCGGTTCAGTCGGTCGTCCCACTCCGTCTCCTCGACGTTTCCCACCGGGTCCGTCACGCGAACGGTGGCGCCGACGTCGTTGTACTCGAACACGGTCGGGTCACCGCGGCGGTTCGTCCAGACCGCGCGGTTGTTCGCGAAGTCGTAGCTCGTCAGCCAGGTGTTTCCGGCGCGATCCACGACCGTCTGGACGCGGCCTCGGTCGTCGAAGCCGATGGACACCGTGCCGCCGTCGGGGTCGGTCTTGGCGATGAGGCGGTGGCCGGCGTCCGTCGTGAAGGTCCAGTCGTTGCCGAGGACGTCGGTGACCGAAGCGAGGTCGCCGGCCGGCGAGAAGGCGTAGCGGACCTCGCGGCCCGCGATGTCGCTCGCCGTCTCGAGGCGGCCCGCCGGCGTGTACGTGAATGAGAGGACCAGCCGGCCCGAGGCGTCCGTGACGGACACAAGACGGCCGCCGAGGTATCCGAGCATTACGCGGTTGCCGTTGAGATCCTCCTCGTAGAGGAGCTCGCCGGACAGCGCGAAGCGCTCGACGCGACCGTCGGGCGACTGGAGCGAGAAACCGTCCGCGTCCTTCGCCAGCGCGTCGAACCTGCCAGGAGGCGAGTCGTAAAGGCCCCCGCCGAGCGCCCGCCAGGTGCGACGCCGGCCCTCGGCGTCCGTGTACGTCACGTCTCCTGTCGCGGCATCCTCGTCGAGACGCCGCTCGAAGCTGTGCGACCAGCCGGGCCCAAGGCTGCGGGCGCGGCCGTCGAGCGAGCTGTACGTCCGGGTGAAGACGGTCGGGATGCCGCGCGCGGGAAGTGTCAGGTCCGTCTCGCTGAACGTGTAGTTCCCGTTCGCCAGGTTCACCGAGGAGCTCGCCTCCTCGGAGCACTCCTCGCAGCCTCCGCCGCCGCTTCCCGCCCCCGCCTCGGCGCCGGCCTCGCCGTGGTTACCGTCGATCGCGCCCTCGATGACGTATGCGCCCTCGCCCGTCTCCTCGCGCACGGCGATGTACGCATGAAGATCTCCCAGCACCGGGTCGGTCACCGGGAGCTGGGGCACCGTGATGGCGTGGCCCGAGCGGAGCCTTGCGCGCATGTCCTCCTTGAGATCATCGGGGGCGCTCACGAGGTCGAGGAGGTTCTCCGTAGCGGGCTCGATCGTCATCACGACCTGACCGGTCGCGCGGGCGCGCTGGATGACGCGGACGGCCGACCACTGGTTGCGGTTCCAGT
>JACPQR010000194.1 GCA_016190375.1 Deltaproteobacteria bacterium | reverse complement strand
GGGAGAGGGCGAAGGCGAGGTCTGCGATCCGGCAGAGGCCTGGGAGTTCGTCGGCGCGTCTTGCGATGCGGACGGAGAATGTCCGTACGACGAAGGGATCTGCCTCGGGCCGCCCGAGGGCTTTCCCTGCGGCCATTGCTCGATGCCGTGCGACCGGCTTTGCCCCGACCAGGACGGAGCGCCGGTCACGTTCTGCATCGACGGCGGCGAGATCGGGATCGAGCCAACCGGCTACTGCGTGTCACGCTGCGATCGCGACCGGTTCCCCGCGTCCGGCTGCAGGCAGGGTTACGCCTGCGCGGGCCTGCCGAGGTACGGAGAAGAGGGAGTTCAGCAGACCGTGTGCATCCCCGAGGACCTCGTCCCGGATCCCGAGGGCTGCCAGGCCGAGCTCGCCGCCCTCGGCATCGACTTCGAGCCGAGCGCGCCCGTGGTCGATCGTCCGGACGACCACCCCGACCTGACCTGCGAGATCCCGGATCCCGTCTTCGTCAACTCGCCGATCCGGGGAATCGAGTTCCCGGAGGGCGGCGGCGGTCGCCTGCTCATGGGCTGCGCGCTCGCCCGCCAGGTGGCCGTGCTGGCCGACCATCTGGTCGAGATCGGCGTCGTGTCCTTCACGGACCTGGGCACGTACAACTGCCGCGTGATCGCGGGCACCGACACGCTATCGGAGCACGGCAACGGGCTCGCGATCGACCTGGCGGCCTTCACGCTCGAGGGTGGGACGACCTACACGCTCGAGGACGACTGGATCATCGACGACTCCACGCCCGGAACGGACGGCGGACAGTTCCTCTACGACCTCGCGCACTGGATGTACGACGAGAGCGTCTTCAACATCATCCTCACGCCGGACTACAACGCGGCCCATCGCGATCACTTCCACGTCGACCTCACGCCGGGCGAGCACCTGCTCCACCATGACCTGCCCCCGCCTTGGGATGCGGACGCCTTCGAGATCTGACCGTCACTCCCCGAACAGATTCTCCTCGGTCGGCAGGTCGGACTGCGGTGGCCCGGCGACCGCCGGGTCGAGGACTTCGTCGGGCTCCTCCGGGGCCTCGGGCACGGCCGGAGCCGCGGGAGATGGCGCCCCGACGTCGCGCGGGCGCGGGACCCGATGCCTCGCGGGGGGCGTGCGCGGGCCGTGCTCGCGAGCCAGAGGTGCCCGCGCCGACGGGATGAAGGACAGCCCGCGCGAGAAGGTGCCGCTCACTCGATAGCCGAAGAACCCGTCCGGGCGCTTCGCGCGTTTCGTCGAGGGCATCAGGTCGAGGCCACCTACCAGCGGCTCCATCCGCTTGTTTCGCTTCGTGTAGGCCGGGCTGATCTTGAAGCGGACGTAGGCCTGTACCGAGCTGAGCGGCACGGGGTCGCGAAGGTCGATCTTTCCCTCACCGATGAGCTCCAGATCCCTGCCCTGGGCGCCGAGCCGCGAGATGGTCGCCTTGCCGGTCTTGACCATGAGCTCGCCGTTGAGCTCGCCGACCTCGATCGGATCGATCGTGAGCCCGCCGAAGCCGGGGATCTCGAGCTTCGCCTTGCCGTCGCCGACCTTCACTCCGCTCGTTCGCAGCCGGATCGCGCCCTCCGCCTTCGCCAGGGCGCGCTCGGGCAGCGTGAGGTTCGCCTCGCCCGACACGAGGCCCGCGAGCGGCAGTCCGATCGCGTCCCTGAGCGTCTGGACCTTCGACAGGTCGAGCTCCTCGAACTGGATCGCGGCCGAGGCGTTGGCGCCGTCCTGGCTGAAGGTCCCCTCGATCTCCCCCCCGTAGATCTCCACGGCATACGAGATGTCTATGCCCCCCATGACGAGCGAGAAGAGGCCCACGCGCGCAGTCAGGCTGTCGATCAGGAAGGTCTTCGGGACCTCGCCCGCGCGGGCGGGTCTGGTCTTGATCTCGACGCCCGACACCTCGACTCCCGTCACCCAGGAAGGGGACAGCTCGGCGATCTTGACGTCCGCGTTGAAGCTCTCCTCGAGCGCGACGCGAACCTTCTCGCGGACGCGCTCGTAGGGGAACGTGCAGTACGCGAAGGCGACCATGCAGAACAGGAAGTACGCGGGATAACCGATCCACTTGAAGAGTCTGGTCTTGGTCGCCACGTCAGTCTTCCGATCCCGACCCAGCCGCGGGTGTCGGTCGTCCCGCCTCGAGCGCGGCGCGAGGGAGAGGGCTCCGGGGCCCCTTGTCCGTCTTGGCCGCCCCCAGCGAGTCGTAGGCAGAGACGGTCATCTCGACGTCGTACGAGTCGCTCTCGCCCATGCGCCGCCGAACGTGGAGCCGCGTGATCGCCACGGGGGAGGGGGAGTTCTCGACGTCGACCATGAACTCGGTGAGCGGCGCGAGCCCGATCTTGCGCAGGCGGATCTCGACGCTCCGCTCGATGAAGTTCTTTCCCCTGTTCACGTCCGGCTTGTCCTGGGCCTCTGGGATCTCGAGGGAACGCTTCGTCGCGATCTGCTCGAGCCAGCCCTGAAGGGCCGGCGCCTTGCGCGCGAATTTCCGCTCCTGCGCGGCCTGTTCGCGCTGGCTCTCGCGCAGCTTGTCGGCGTTGCGCCCGATGAGCCTCAAGGCCTCGGCGTCCTCGAAGTTCTGGCTCTCGAGCTCGTCCAGGCTCGAGGAGACCTGCAGGACCGCGAGGCCGAGGACGAAGACGGCGATCGTCGCTCCGAGCCCGCCGACCATGACCCGCTCGCGGGGCGACAGGCGGGAGAAGTACGCGGTGACGGCCGACATGAGGATCATGGGGCATCTCCCGTGGCCGTCTTCGTGATCCCTACCCGGCGGCGTGGCAGCCGCGCACCCGCCGCCGCACCGCCGTCCGCGGGCTCCTCCTCCTCGCCGTCCCGGCACTGGACCGTGATGTCGAAGTTGTACTTCTGGCGGCTGCCGTCGACGGTCCTCGTCGTGCGGCCCTTCTCGATCGCCGAAAAGCACTCGTACTCGGACAGCGACGTGTACAGGGTGTCCACGTCCCCGAGCGAGGTCACCTGGCCGCGGATCGTGACGTGGTCGGAGCGGATCTCGAGGTCGTCGATGTCGTGGACGATCGTCGACGGGATCCTGCGGCTGAGCTCGTCGAGGACGACGAACGCGTCGGCCTCGGGCGTGGGGTCGGACTGCGACCGGGCGCCTTTGGCGAGCGCCTGGGCGCGGACGAAGTCGTCGATCTCCGTTCCGAGGAGCTGCTTCGTCGTGGCCCTGAGCTGCTCCACCTGCTGGTCGTGCTCGGCCCCGAGGACGCTGTAGTGCGCGAAGGCCGAGAAGCCCCAGGCCAGAAGGAGCGCCACCACGTACGCGCCGGTCCACACGAGTACTCCGCGGGCTTCTCGCGTGCTGACCTTGGCCGCCAGACTTCCCTTGCGGAAGTCGATCCGCTTGGCCCGACCCGAACCGCGTAGCGCCAGGGCGAGCGCCTTGACGAAGCCAATCGCCTCCTCTTCGTTCGCCGGAGCGCCCGCCACGGCGGGGAAGGGGTAGAGCGAGACGGCAACCCCGAGCTCCGACGCAAGGAGCTCGGCGATCCCGCGCAGGCGAGCCCCGCCGCCGCAGAGGTAGAGCTGGCCGACGTCCCCGCCCGTGGCGGCCCGGTAGGCCCCGAGCGTCTGTCTGAGGTCGCGGATCAGCGGATCGAGCGCCGAGCGGACGATCTGGGCGACTCGGGCGTGCGCCGGTGTCGGGGCGCTCGCCGCGGGAGCGACGAAGCCTTGTACGATCTTGCCCTCCTCGGCGGAGACGGGTGCCATGCCGAGGTCTCGGGACAGCGCCGCGGTGACGTGGCGTCCACCGCGTGACAGCGTCCGGGCGAACTCCACGAAGCCCGCTCGCATCAGCGCCACCGACGTTCTCTCGTGGCCGATGTCGACGACGGCGGTGGCAAGGCCCTCGGGCGCGGGCGGCGTGAAGGAGGCGAGGTCGCCGTACGCGAGAGGGTCGCAACCCAGCTCGCGCGGGTCGAGCCCGCCCTCGGAGCACAGGGCGAGGCGCTCCACCACCTTCGCGCGAGGCGCGGCAGCGGCCAGGATCTTGAACCCGCGCTTGGCGCCTGCTCCGGCGTCGCCGAGCGGCTGGTAGTCGACGACGGAGTCACCCACGTCGAACGGGATGTTCCCCTCCAGCTCGAACGGCAAGACCTGCTCGACCCTGCGGGCCGCTGCGGCAGGGAGCTCGACGATCCGCGTGGACACGCAGTCGCCGGGGAGCGCCGCGTAGACGCCGTCCGTCGGCGGAAGCTGCGAGGTCACGCTTCCGAGCGCCTTGACGACCTCTTCCCTCGGAATCGCCCCCGACGGGTCCATCTGGCACGGGACCTCGATCGTGCGCTCGATCGTGAAGGTCCGCTTGATCCCCGTGCGGATCACGACCGCCCTCACCGCCCTCGTCCCCACGTCGACGCCGGCGAGCACCGCCATCGTCACTCCTCCCTCCAGTAGATGAGCTGACCGCCGCTCTCGGCGTTGGCCCGATCCGCTACTACCACCGCGTGGATTCGATGCACGACCCGACCCACCTCCGCGGTGGCGTAGATGGAGAAGGTCTGACTGGACGTCTTGAGCAGCTGCTTCGCCTGCGCTGCGTCGATCTGCACGCTCGGCTCGCCCTCGATCCCGGTGCCCCCGTTCACGGACTGGACGAACTCCTCGACCGAGCTCCAGACGGACGCACCGCCGAACAACTCGCGGACGGACAGGAGCGTCACCATCAGCGTTTGCATGGCCGTCGGATCCTGCGGGTCGCAGACGGGTGTCGTCGGGTCGGTCGCGAGCGTGCAGATGACGGAGGCGATCACCTCGGGCGGAGCCTGGTTGACGTTGATCCGGCCGTCGCCCCAGACCGTCATGCGCCTCGTCGTGTGGTCCAGCGGATCGGGCTCGACGAACGCGGTCCAGAAGTCGTCGCCGACACCACGGACGAGGTGCAGCTCCTCGAGCGAGTCCATCGCGGCGTTCTTGCGCTCGTAGGGATCCTCCAGGGTCTCGTAGTAGGTGTCCTCCGAGCCGGTCTCGAACCCGTACAGCGTCGTGTCCGTGTCGACGTAGTCGATGATCGCCCCGATCAACGTCTCGCGGTCGGTGATGTCCCCGCGGGCGTCGCGGGCGTCGAAGATCGGATCGAAGATCACCGGAGCGAACAGGCCGCCCAGCTCGCGGGCGAGGAGGTCCTGCGACTGCTTGCGGGCCGCGAGGTTCAGGTTGATCCGGCTGTCCTCGTCCACGATCTCCACGGTGAAGTGGCCCTCGAAGCCGCCGAACCCCTTGGCCCCACCGAGATCGATGCCGACGAGCGAGCCGAGCCCCGACGCGGCCTCCTGGGTGTTGAAGATCTCGGTCAACAGGTCCGCGTACTGCCAGATCTCGATCTGACCGATCGGCGTCTGGGCCAGGGCGTCGTTGATCGTGGGCCCCAGTGCCAAGAGCAGCCTGGCCATGCTCACTCCGCTCCGAGCGAGGTACGTGGCGCTCATGTCGTCTCGCTCGTTCACGCCCGTCGCGAGGGACACCTGCGCGTTCTCCTGCATCTCGACGATCACGATCGTCAGGAGCGCGATCGTGACCAGCACCAGCAGGAGCGCGACGCCCCGCTGGTCGCGGGCGCGCCTGGGGCGCCCCCGCTGCCGCGTGAGCTCGGTCCACAGCGAGCCGACTGCGCGCCGGACCCTCACCGGATGCCTCCGAACAGGGGCTGGCGACCGATCGGGACGCGGGGAGCCGCAGGGGAGGCCCCAGGCGCGGCCGGCGACTGGCCCGAGCCGACTCGAAGGGTCCTGACTCGCGGCTCCGGAATCGGGTTCTCGAGCTGGAACGTCACCTTCTCGACGAAGCGCAGCGTCCTGTCGGGGCCATCCTTGACCACCAGCGCGACCCTCGCGAACGCCGGGAGCCGATCGGGCTGGCCATCCAGCGACGTCGTGTCCCAGTACTCGACCCATTCCTGCGACTGCGTGTCGAAGTACTGAAGATCGAGCTCGGCGACGTCCGGCACGACGATGAAGACCACTCCGCCGTGTCGCGGGTCCTCGTCGACCCGACGCGACTCGCGCCGAACGAGGTTCTCGACGCCGGAGTCCTCGAGGTCGCGCGTGACGAAGTACGAGACCTCGCATTGATCGGACTCGTTCGCGTCCTTGTACAGCCTGTGGTGAGCGAACGCGACGAAGTCGACGCGGTCGAAGGGCGGGCGGTCCTCGCTCACGAAGAGCGAGCGCGGCGTGGTCACGAGCTGGCCCTCGGTGGAGAAGTTCTTGGTCAGGAAGGCCTCCGAGAGCTCGCGCGCGATCCGGCTCATCGCGATGCGCGTCTCGTGATGGCGATCCTGGCTCGCCTCGATGGTCCTCTTGGTCCGCGTGGTCGCGGAGAAGGAGGACCAGACCATCGTCGAGATCATCGCCAGGATCGCGACTGCGATCATCAGCTCGATCAGCGTGAGACCGGATTCCACCCCAGACGAGCTGCGCTCGCTGGGGGCCCCGGCTTGGGAGGCCTTCTTCACCGCGGCGCGCCTCCCGTGCCCGGAGCCGGCGCCGCCGGGCCCGCCGCGGAGTCCTCCCCAGCCTCGGCCCCGGGGGGCGGTGCCTGGCCGGCGGCCACGCCTTGCGTCGGGCTCGTGACGAACTGGACTGCCTCGACCTTTCGTTCCTGGCCACCTTCCACCCAGACCACGTCGACCGTGACGCGGCGGATCGACGCCTGGAGCACGTTCGAGACGAGGGGGTAGAGGAGGTTCAGTCCGGCGGTGAGGCCCTGATCGAGGCCGGTCGAGTCACCTTCTTCGCCCGGGGCGTTTCCCTCCGCGTCGGGTGGGCCGACCCCGAGACCGAGCGGATCGCCGTTCATGAGGCTCCCCGCCGCGGTCTGCACCGCGGACATCTCCGGCAGCTCTACCGACTCGACCTTGTACCGGCACGTGAAGCCGGGCGTCTCCTCGTCCTCGCAGCACGGCCCCTCCTCTTCCACGTCGGTGACCTGGAAGCCCTCGAGGCGGAACTGCTGCTCGATCTCCACCATCTTGCAGCGCGCGAGCATGGTGGCGACGCTGATCTTCTTGACGTGGGTCGTGGCCCCCACGGCGCCGCCCGACGCGGCGAAGACCGAGGTGAGAGCGAGCGCGAGGATCGCGATCGAGACCATGACCTCGAGGAGGGTGAAGCCTTCACAACCGGCGCAGCGCGGCAGGCGTCTCGGCTCTGCAGGCGATGCAGCGGACGTTCGACATCTCCGCGATTCCCATCGCGGGTCGAGCCGGAGAACGGGCGACAGGCGACAGGCAACCGACAACCGGCAACCGTCAGCCCACGGCGCAAACGGCGAGAGCTCTGGATCCGGACCGTTGCCCGCCGCCTGTTGCCTGTTGCCTGTTGCCTGTTGGTTCCTGGAGATCTGGGGCCTATTCCTCCTCATCGCGGGCCTCCTCCGGCTGTTCCTCCTCGTCGACGAGGTCCGCTTCGGGCTCGACCGGGACCGCCTCGATCCTCGTGCGCCCGGTCAGAGGGTGGACGACCACGGAGAACGTGGTCCCGTCGTCGCCGTCGGCGACCTGGACCACCGCGCGCTCGGTCATCCCCCCCGGCCAGAAGTAGAGGTACTGGACGCCCTCCTCCTGCCGGCCCTCGGTGTGGGCGGTGTAGACGGCGAGGAGCTTGATGCCGCGCGGCATCTCCCTGGGCGCGAACCGCGAGCCCTCGATGCGCTGGAACTGCGCCCCCCGATACCGGGGCGTGTTCGACTCGCCGACGCGGAAGTCCTGGGCGCCGAGCACGAACTCGTCCTCGGGCGGCGGCGGCTCGGTGGGCAGGGCGCCGGCGTCCGCCGTGCTCGCCTGGGACGCTCCAGCGGCGGAGTCGTCCGCATCCCGCGACAGGACGAGCCGATCCTCCGTCTCCTCGAGCCAGAGCCTCTGGCCGCCGAGGTCCATGACGAGCCGCACCGCGTGACCCTGCGTGATCGCGCGCGTGTAGCCCGTGCGAACGGCCGCGCCGACCATGACGGCCGCCGAACGGAGGTTCGCCCTCGTGAGGTTGCCGATCCCGAGGCTGGCGCCGGACACGACGACCACGAGGATCGCCAGGACGACCAGGATCTCGATCAGGGTGTAGCCCTGATCGCGGCGATCACTGGATGTCGTCATCCGTCCCCTGCTCCCCGTCCGGTCCCGTCGAGGCGACCATGGGCTCGTCGGCCTCGCAGTTGATGATGAAGTCGTTGTCCCAGGCGTCCTTCGTCCGTGCACCGCGGCTCAGGCCGAGCTGGTCGATGGTCGGGCAGCCGTTGTTGTCCGCCAGCCATAGCGTCGCCGCGGACTGGACCACCCGGATGTCCGCTCGGGTCGCCTTGATCTTGGCCTCCTTGAGCCGAGGCAAGACCGCCAGCGCGACGCCCGTGGCGATCAGCGCCATGATGATGACCACCACCATGATCTCGGTGAGGGTCATGCCCCCCTGGCGAGCAGCTTGGCTCGCCGTCAACCCGTATGCCCTCGATCGTGCTCTTCGCTCCATCTGACTTCTCCTCAACCGATTAGTCGATCTCGTCCATTCCGAACCATGTCCCGTCCGGCCCCATCGATCGGATGTCAGCCGAGTCTGGGTTCCTGCGACCCGGACAGATCATGCTGAACCGACGCCCCCAGCCGTCGCGCGGGATCTCGCGAAGATAGGCGCTCGCTGCATCCGACGGGCGCGCGACCTCCGCGAGGGTCGTCGGGCAGCGCCCGGTGTCCGCCCGGAAGGCGCCGACGGCCCTCGATAGCTCCGAGACGGCCGCCCGCGTCTCGCGAACGCGGGCCTGGTTATCGTCATGGCGGAAGATCCACCAGAAACCCAGGACGATCCCGGTCGCGAGCGCGAGGCTGCGTACCCAGCGGCCCTGCAGGACGCCCCATACGGCGCTTCCGCGCTCCCAGGGGATGACGATTCCGCTTCTGTGACGCCTCTTGCCCATGCTCACTGCACGAACTCGTTGAGCTGGAGGATCGGCATGAGAATCGAGAAAGCGATCCCGCCCGCCATGCCCCCCATGAGCAGGATCATGAGGGGCTCGAGGAGCGAGGTCAGGATCGACAACCGCGCCTCGACCTGGCCCTCGTAGAAGCGGGCGACGTTGCCGAGCATGGACTCGAGCTGGCCGCTTCGCTCGCCGATCGCGATCATGTGGGTCACCATCGGCGGGAAGCGGCCGCTGCGCTTGAGCGGCTCGGCGATGCTCTCGCCCTCGCGGATCGAGCCCGCGGCCTCCTCCACGACGGCCTCGAGGACGACGTTGGCGAGGACGTTCCTCGTGATCTCCAGCGCCTTGAGCAGCGGAACGCCGCTGGCGAGCAGGGTCGAGAGCGTCTGGGCGAACCTGGAGATGGCGAGGTTGCGGACGATGGGCCCGAACAGAGGCGCCCAGAGGAGGAACCGATCGACCTTCTCGCGACCGGGCTTGGTGCGGGCCCAGCTCCTGAAGAAGAGAACCGTGCCCACGGCCACCGGGATGAAGATCACCCAGAACACCCAGCTCGAGACGACGCCCGAGATGAAGATCAGCATCTGGGTGTACCAGGGCAGCGCCTTGTTGAAGTCCTCGAAGATCCCGGTGACCTTCGGGACGACCACGATCATCATGATCGTGATGATGATGACGCCGATCACCATCATGAAGATCGGGTAGGCCATCGCGGAGATGACCTTCTGGCGGAGCTTGGTCTGGCTCTCGCCGAAGTCGGCGAGCCGTCCGAGGACGATCTCGAGCGTGCCGGAGGCCTCTCCGGCAGCGACCATGTTCACGTAGATGCCGGGGAACAGACGCGGGTGGGCGCTCAGCGCCTCCGCGAAGCTCGAGCCCTCCGTGACCCGAGTCCGGACCGCGGTGAAGACGCGCTTGAACTCCGGGTTGTCGAGCTGGTCGATCACGGCGCCGAGGGCTTCGACCAGCGTGATCCCGGCTCCCATGAGCGTCGCGAGCTGCCTGGTCGCGACCGCCACGTCCATCTGCGAGATCCGCCGGAAGAACGCGCCGATGTTGACCTCACGCGCGCGCCGGGCCTTCGCGGCCGCCTCCTCGAGGACCTCGGTCAGGAAGACCCCGTCCTTGCGGAGCAGCGCCTTGAGCGACTTCGGATCGGACGCGTCGCGGACTCCGTGGACGGCCTTGCCGGCCGCCGTGATCCCGCGATACTCGAAGACGGCCATCCCGGGCTCCTACTCCTCGTCCTCGCGCGTCACGCGCATGACCTCGTCGGCCGAGGTGACCCCGCCCAGCACCTTGCGCGCGCCGGCGTCGCGCAGGGTCTCCATCCCGTGCTCCATCCCGGCGCGCTTGATCGTGTTCGAGTCGGAGCTCCTCAGGATGAGCTGACGGATCTCGTCCGTGACCGGCAGCAGCTCGTAGATCGCCACGCGCCCGCGGTAGCCGGAGTTGAGGCAGGCGGGGCAGCCGGCCGCGCGGTAGAGGGTCGGCCGAATGCCCGACCACACACCGCTTTCGCCGAGCGTGAAGGCTCCCGCCAGCCGCTGCCCGTTCCCGTGCGCTCCGATCCCCAGCTCCCCCAGCTCCGCGTCGAGGGGCTCGTACGGCTGCTTGCAGCTCTCGCAGAGGACGCGAACCAGCCGCTGGGCGAGGACGCACATCAGGGTCGACGCGAGCAGGAACGGCTGCACGTCCATCTCGACCAGGCGCGTGACGGCGCCGGCCGCGTCGTTCGTGTGCACGGTCGACAGGACGAGGTGACCGGTCTGGCTCGCCGTGATCGCGATCGCCGCGGTCTCGGGATCGCGGATCTCGCCCACGAGGATCACGTCCGGATCCTGTCGCAAGAAGGCCCTCAGCCCGCTCGCGAAGGTCAGGTTGATCTTCGGGTTGACCTGCATCTGGCTGATGCCCTTGATGTCGTACTCGACGGGATCCTCGACCGTGAGGATGTTCTTGTCCGGCGTGTTGATCCTCGTGATGCACGCGTACAGCGTCGTCGTCTTGCCCGAGCCGGTCGGCCCGGTCACGAGGATGATCCCGTGCGGCCGCCGGATGTACGAGTCCATGACGTGGAGCTGCTCCTCCTCGAAGCCGAGGTCGGTCAGGTCGAGGAGCACGCTCGTCTTGTCGAGCAGCCGCATGACCACGCGCTCGCCGAGCGAGGTCGGGATGGTCGAGACGCGGACGTCGATGTTGCGCCCCGCGATCTTCAGGCCGATCCTGCCGTCCTGGGGGAGCCGCTTCTCCGCGATGTTGAGCGACGCCATGATCTTCACGCGCGCGAGGATGTTGGCCAGAAACCCCCTAGGAGCGTGGCGGACCTCCTTGAGCACGCCGTCGATGCGGTAGCGCACGACGACGTCCGTGGCGCTCGGCTCGATGTGGATGTCGCTCGCCCGCTCGCGCGCCGCCTGGAAGAACAGCCCGTTGACCCAGCGGATGATCGGCGCCTCGTCGGTCGAGTCGAGGATGTCGGTCCCGAGCTCCCCGTCCTCCTCCTTCTGCAGCTCGTCGAGCTCGTCCGCGTCGGCCTTCCGCTCGTAGATGCGGTTGATGGCGCCGATGATCTCCTCGCCGGACGCGAGGACCGGAACGATCTCGCGCCCGAGCATCGCCCTGACGTCGTCGATCGCGAAGGTGTCGAGCGGATCCGAGATCGCCATCACGACCGCGCCGTCCGCGTCGATCTTCACCGGAAGCAGCCGCCGCGCCTTCGCGAAGTTGATCGGGATGGCGGAGACGACCTCCGGCGGCACCGACTTGTCGTCGATCGTGTCGAGCAGATCGAGGTCGAACTCGGCCGCGAGCGCGATGAGGACGTCCCGCTCCTCGGCGGCGTGGGTCTGCACGATCACGTCCTGGAGGTTCCCGCCCTTCTCCGCAGCGACCTTCAGAGCCTCACCCAGACGCTCCTCGGTGAGCGCGCCCCTGCGAACGAGGATCTCGCCGAGGTAGCTCATTCACCTCCCCCGGAATCCGACTCTGGTTGCTCGATCGTGGGCGGTTCGGGGAACGTCTCCGGCGGCTCGCCTTCGCCCTCGCCCTCGCCGCCGGCCCCGCCCGAAGTGCGGGGCAGCTCGATTGGCTGACCGGGGACGTGCTCGGGCGGCGCGCGGCTCGCGGCCTCGCGGATCAGCGCATCCTCGGCGACGGCCTCGACGAAGGCGCGGTTGATCTCCTCGAGCAGGCCGTTGGTCCTCGAGTAGTCGATCTCGATCGCCGGCTCGCGGTTCGCGAACGCCGTGTAGCGCTCGATGAACTCACGACGCTCCTGCATCTTGCGCTGGAAGATGGTCCTCAGGTCCGACGCGTCCCGGATGATGTAGGGCGTCAGGATGATCAGCAGGTTCTGCTTCTCGCGCCGGGATTGGTTTCGCCGGAACAGGTAGCCGAGCACCGGCAGGTCGCCCAGTATGGGGACCTTGTCCTCGGTGTTCGCCTCGATGTCGCGCACGAGGCCGCCGATCACGATCGTCTGCTGGTCGCGGACGACGACCTGAGTGTTGGCGGTGCGCTGGGAGATGATCGGGTTGACGCCACCGGCGCCCTGCACCTCCGACAGCTCCACGCTGAGCTCGAGCCGGACCTGCTGCGACTCGTTGACGTGTGGCGTGAGCTTGAGCGTCAGGCCGACGTTCTGGCGCTGGACGTTGACCTGGGGCAGGAGGCCCCCGAGGCCGCCGAGCCCACCCTGCTGCCCCGCCTGCTGCGCCGCCGCGGCGAGCCCCGCGAACCCTTGCTGGACGGGGACGTTCTGACCGACCGTGATCTGCGCCTCGACGTTGTCCGTCGCCAGGATGTGGGGCGTCGAGATGACGTTGACGTCGTTGTTCGTCTGCAGGGCCTGCAGGATCACACCGAACGCGGGGAGCGAGAAGCCGATGCTCTGCTCGGCGCCCTCGATCTCGGGCCCCAGGAGCCCGGCCGCCAGCCCCGTGAGCGCGGTCGGGTCGATCCTCACGGAGCTGAACGGCAGCGAGGACGTGGGATAGGCGGTCCCGGTGAAACCGATCGCCGGGTCGCCGGTCGTCCCATTGACGTCCACGTCGACGGGCAGCCCGCCGTGGAAGGCGAGCCCGAGGGTGTTCAGCCGCGACTGGCTGACCTCCATGAGCGCCGCCTCGACGAACACCTGGCGCCTCGGGATGTCGAGCCGCTGGATGACCTGGCGCAGCGACGTGTAGTCGCGCAGGGACGAGAGGATGACGAGCGAGTTGGTCGCCTTGTCGGCCGTGACCTGGACGGCGCCCTCGAAGACGTCGCCCTCGCCCTGCGCCGCCGCGCCGCCCGACGCGCCAGCACCCGCGGCCGCGCCGCCCTCCCGGCGACGCGCCGCTCGGCGTGCCCCTCCCGCGCCGCCCGTGATCGTCTGGATGACCCCGGCGAGCTCCTCCGCGTCCGCGTTCTGCAGGTACTCGACGTGGATCTCGCCTTCTCCTGCGAGGGGCACGTCGAGGCGCCGGATCAGCTCGAGGATGCGCAGGTACGCGCGCTCGGTCGCGACGATGATGAGCGTGTTGGTCCGATCGTCTGGGATGATCTTCGATAGCCGGCTCTCGGACTGCCCCGTACCCACGGTCGCCGGTCCGCTCGAGGCGGTCGATGGCGAGGTCGTGGTCCCGACCTTGGTCGGCGGACGCCGCGCGGGCCTCGCGGCCTTGGTCTGCGTCGCTCCGCCGGCCGCCTCGAATATCTCGAGCAGCTTCTCGGCCAGATCGCTCGCCGAAGCGTAGTGCACGGGCTCGACCCAGATCTGCTCGCCCGACGCCGCGACGTCGAGCTCCTCGACCAGGGAGAGCAAGCGCCGGATGTTGGCGGCCGTATCCGTGAGGATGAGCGTGTTGGTGGGCGCGTAGACCGTCACGTCGCCGTCACGCGACTTGAAGCGGCCGAGCACCTCGCTGATGTCCTCGGCGCCGACGTGGCTCAGCCGATGGACCCGGGTGACCATCCGGTCCTCGGCGGGCGTGACCTCGCCGTCGCGATACAGGGGCAAGGGCACGTTCGCGCTGCCCGCGGTCTCCATGATCTTCAGGTAGCGTCCCGACGGAACGACCGTCAGCCCGTTGGCGTCGAGGGCCGACAGGAACGCGCGGTACGCCTCGCCCGGGCTCACCTTCGTCGGCGCGTAGATCGTCGCCTTTATGCTCCGCACCTTGCCGCCGATGATGAAGCGCCGGCCCGTGATCTCCGTGATTGCTCGAACGAGATCGGGGAGATCCGCGTCCTCGAGGTTGAAGTACACGGGGCCGCTCTGCCGGCGGAAATCGATGCCGGTCTCGAACTCGGACGGCGCCCCCTCTCCGGTACCGACCTGCTCCGGCTGAGCCGCGGGCGGTCGGCCGGGCGCGGGAGCCGGCGTGGGGGGCCGCGCGACGGGAGGACGGCCGGGCTCGCCCGCTTCACCCTCGTCGGCGCCCGGGCGGCGCGGAGGACGGGTCGGGCGGACCGGCGTCGTTGGCACCTTGCCCGGATAGCCTGGCGGGTAACCTGGCGGATAGCCGGGCCGGTACGACGGCGGGTAGCCCGGCGGCGCAGGGACCGCTGGAGGAGGCGGCTGCTCGTCCTGGGCGAACGCGGGTGCGACGGCCCCGAGCGCGCCGAGAGCCACGAGGAAGGAGCAGAGGGTGATCCTCCTGGCGTTCATCGGATGTTGTAGTCCATGTTCGTGCGCTGACCTCGTCTGGTGACGCTGACCGTCAGCCGGTCCGCGTTCCGCAAGCGCGCATACGCTTCCAGCGCCTTGTCGGGGCTCGTCATGTCGTAGCCGTTGATGGAGTGGACGATGTCGCCGTTCTGCAGCCCGATCTTGCCCAGCAGGCTGTTGCGGCGGACGCCGTAGATCTTGAAGCCCGTGACCGCGCCGTTATCCTCGTGGGGCAGAATCCGCGCGGAGCGCATCAGCGAGGCCTGGTTCTCGAGCAGGCGGTCGACCAGCGACCTGTCCACGTTGTACTCGCTCTCGCTGACCTTCTGGACTCCCGACTCGATCGCCGAGTCGAGCTCGCTGTTGCCCGTGAGCGAGGTCGCGGACGACGCGATCGTCGTCGGTGACGCCGTCGTGGCGGCGGCGACCCGCGAGCTACCTGCCTGCTCGGGCGGCTCGAACATGCCGATGTAGCAATCGCTGCCTCCCGTCGGGCGAAGGAAGGCGTAGCGCCAGGTGATCCGGGTCACCTCGCTCGTCTCCACCCGGCCCCCGACGCGGTAGAGCATGGTCTTGCCGCCCGCGCCGATGGCGGCGAAGGACCAGGACGGATCGTCGGAGACCACCGTCGAGACCAGCTTGAACTGCCCGTCGCAGCGGGGCGGATGGGCATCGGCAGGCGAGGCGGCCGTGTCGCCAGGCGAGATGGTCGAAGCCGTTGCGACGAGCGACCCTACCTCCGAGTCGAAGATGTTTCGCGAGAGGATCGCGTGGGTGTCCTTGCGGCGGTGGATCCGTGGCGGGATCCGCGGCCGCGCCTGGGTCAGCGCCGGGGCCGAGTCGGTCGACGGGCTCCCCAGAAGCGCGCTGCCGAGAAGCTGGCTGGCGCCGGAGGCGAGGAAGTAGGCGACCCCCGCGAGAGCGGCCAGAGCGAACACCCAGAAGTAGCGACGAAAGACCATGGAACGGGCCTGATACCGATCTCCGAGCCAGCAACCGTTATGCCACGCGGCGCCCCTCGTCAACGGTCAAAAAAACGTGTGATCTCGCGGGGCTGAGGTCCTGACCCGGGTCGCCCGCTCGGTGGGGGCGCCCTTCGCTCGACAAGCTGGCAATCCCCGCGGGGTGGCTGGACATTCTGACAGTGCCGCCTGGATCGGATGCGAGGTTCTCGGCTCAGCGGATCCGATACTCGAGCGTCTGCTCGGCTCCCCTTCTGGCGATGCGCAACGCAGGTCCCGCTCCTGGAGACGGCACTACCCGTTCTTCGCGGCGAAGCTCTCCATGAAGGAGACGAGCGTCCGCACCGCGTCGAGGCCCACGGCGTTGTAGATGGAGGCGCGGATCCCGCCGACGCTGCGGTGGCCCTTCAGGCCGACCATCCCCGCCTTCTTCGCCTCGGCCACGAACCGCTCCTCGAGCTCCGGGGTCGGCAACCGGAAGACCACGTTCATGAGCGAGCGGCTGCCCACCTCGACCGGGCAGCGATAGAAGGCAGCGAGCTTGTCGATGCAGCCGTAAAGGACGCGGCCCTTCTCCCGGTTGGTCTTCTCGACCCCTTCGAGCCCTCCAGCCTCGGCGGTGAGGGAGAGGACGTTGCGGATCATGTAGATCGAGAACGTCGGCGGCGTGTTGTACAGGGAGTTGTCCGCCGCATGGGTCGCGTAGCGGAAGATCTTGGGGATGTCCTTGCGGCCCGCCTCGACGAGGTCCTTCCTGACGATGACGACCACGACACCGCTCGGCCCGACGTTCTTCTGAGCTCCGGCGTAGACGAGGCCGAAGCGCCGGACGTCGAACTTGCGCCACAGGAAGTCGCTCGACATGTCCGCGGCGAGGGGCACGGTACCGGTCTCCGGGACGTAGAACCACTGCGTGCCGAAGATCGTATTGTTGCTCGTGATGTGGACGTACGCCGCGCCGCCGTCGAGCTCCAGCTCGCGCTGGGTCGGGACGCGCGTGTACTTGCCCTCCTTCGCCGTCGTGGCCGCGACGCGAGTCGTTCCGACGAGCTTCGCCTCGGCCAGCGCCTTCTCCGACCACGCGCCGGTCAGGACGTAGTCGGCGCTCCTGCCGACGGGCAAGAGGTTCATCGGGACCATCGCGAACTGCTGCGACGCGCCGCCCTGCAAGAAGAGGACGTGGTAGTCCTCGGGCACGTCGAGGAGCTTGCGCAGGAGCGAGACCGCCTCCTCGTGCACGGCCCCGTACTCCTTGCCCCGGTGGCTGTGCTCCATCACGGACATCCCGCTATTCGCGAAGTCGAGCATCTCGTCTCGCGCGCGCTCCAGGGCGGCGACGGGAAGGGCGGCGGGACCGGCGTTGAAGTTGATCACGCGATGGTTCGTCATGATGGGGCTCCTGTCGCTAGGGTGGCGGGAGCTTACCCCCGGGCTCGGCTGCAAGCTACCGACCCTCCTCAGCCTCGTCCTCCAGGTCGGCGGGGATCTGCACGCCCGTTTCCTCGGCCAGCTTCCGGTAGATCGTGCGCGTCGCGATCCCGAGGAGCTGCGCCGCGAGCTTCTTGTCTCCCCGGGTGTGCCGGAGCGTCTCGTGGATGGCGCGCCGCTCGATCTCCTCGAGCGGCGTCCCGACGGCGATCACGAGGTCGGCCGAGGGGCGGTCCTCCTCGGTGATCTCGCGCGGAAGATCCTCGACGGCGATCTGCGACTGCTTCGTGAGCACCACCGCCCGCTCCACGGCATTCTCGAGCTGGCGGACGTTGCCGGGCCACGAGGTCTCGCACAGCGCGTCCATCGCGGCGCGGGTGAACCCGGAGACGACCTTGCCCCCGTTCTTCTCGCAGTAGACGCGGAGGAAATGGTCGGCCAGGAGCGGAATGTCCTCGCGGCGCTCGCGCAAGGGCGGGCAGGTGAGCGCGATGACGTTGAGCCGGTAGTACAGGTCCTCGCGGAAGCGTCCGGCCTTGATCTCGGCGGCGAGGCCCCGGTTGGTCGCGGCGACGATCCGCACGTCCGTGCGCTGGGTCCGGCCGCCCAATGGCTCGAACGTCCCCTCCTGCAGCGCCCTCAAGAGCTTGACCTGAAGCGCCAGCGGGATGTCCCCGACCTCGTCGAAGAACAACGTGCCGCCGGCGGCCTGCGCGAAGCGCCCGTCGCGCCTGGCCGTCGCGCCGGTGAACGCGCCCCTCTCGTGGCCGAACAGCTCCGCCTCGATGATGGTCTCGGGGATCGCCGCGCAGTTCACGGCGACGAACGGACCCGCAGCGCGCCCCGAGGCGTCGTGGATCGCGCGGGCGACCAGCTCCTTGCCCGTCCCGCTCTCGCCCATGACGAGGACGGTCGCCGAGGAGGGCGCGGCCTGCAGGGCGACCTCCATCGTGCGGCGCCAGGCGGCGGAGGTTCCCACGATGGACCTGTGCTCGAGCAAGCGGATCTGCTGGCGGAGGCTCCGGTTCTCCACCACGAGAGACCTCTTTTCGAGCGCCTTGCGAACGGTCTTGACGATCTGCATTCGCTTGAGGGGCTTCTCGACGAAGTCGTAGGCGCCGCCGCGCATGGCATCTACGGCGGTCTCGACCGTGCCGTATGCCGTCATGAGGACCACCTCGATCTCGGGCGAGATCGTCTTGACGGCCCTGAGCAGATCGACGCCCGACATCCCGGGCATCATGAGGTCGGTGACGATCACGTCGACCGAGTGCTTCCGGCAGAGCTCGAGCGCGGCGGGACCGCCCTCGCTGCCCAGCGTGCGGAACCCCTCCTTCTGGAAGATCTTCTCGAGCGATTCCCGGTTGGAACGCTCGTCGTCGACAATCAGGACCGTCGGCTCTGTCATTGAGTCACCTTGACTGACATTCCGACAACAAACAAGGACAGAAAGTCATTCCGTGGTCGTCTTCCGATCCTCGCCGGCCCAGAGATCCGGCAGATTCTGGGCCGCATACGAGAGCTCCACGCCGCCCAGGACCACGAGCCAGCTCACGTACAGCCAGATCAGGAAGACCGGGATGTACGCGATCGCGCCGTAGACGTCGTCGTAGGCGCGGTGCAGGCCCTGTGCGTACAGGTTGAACGCGAGCTTGAGTCCCTCGAGGACGAGCGCGGCGAGGAGCGCGGCCACGACGGCCGGCCGTGTCCGGACCCCGGTGGCGGGCAGGAGCCGGTAGACCAGGAACAGGCTGGCCGCCGTGAGGAAGAGGGGTGCCAGGAAGCGCCCGACGGTGGGCACGTCGAGGAAGCGGCGTCCGAAGTGGACCGACACCGACAGGAGGATCGGCGTCATGGTCATGAGGACGACGAACACCATGAACTTCGCATAGAGCGGCCGGTGCTTGGGCACCCGCCAGATGTCGTTGACGATCTTGTCCGCCGAGTGAAGGAGCATGAACGAGGTCATCACGAGGGTGCCGATGCCGGCGGCGCCGACGGCTCCCATGTCCGCGTGCGCGAGAAGGCCGGCGAGGCTCTCGGCGACCTGCCCCGAGGTTGAAGGCAGAAGGCCCTGCGCCAGGTACGCGAGGGACTCGACGTCGGAGTCGAAGACCCGTAGCGCCCGAAGGACGGTGAAGGCGACCACGAGGATGGGCACGAGCGAGACCGCAGACTGGTAGGCGAGGGAGGCGGCCTTCTGCGTGCAGCGATCGCGGGCGAGCTGGCGAACCACGACAACGATGAGGCGGGCGAGCTGCACGACGACGAAGCGCCGCCGGCCTCCCGCGCCCGATTCCGGGTAGATCGAGTCCCTCAGGAGATGCAGCGCGTCGTCCAGCGTCGGAAGGCGCATTCGGTCAACGGACGAGCTTCGACAGCGCCTTGAAGTCCTCCGTGCCGGCCAGTTTCAGAAGGTCGAAGACGACGACCTCCGTCGAGGTCACGACGGCGCCCGCCCGCGTCATCAGGTCGAGCCCTCGCTCCCAGTTCGCCTCGGTGCGCGAGAGGCACGCGTCGGCGACGACGTGCGCGGCCGAGCCGGAGCCCACCAGGTCCCGCACCGTCTGGTAGACGCACACGTGTGTCTCCATCCCGGCGACGATCCAGGCGTCGACAGCCATCGCGGCGACGCGCTCCTGGATCTGCTTGTCCCCCATGGCAGAGAAGTGGAGCTTGGTGAGCGGCAGGACGGGCGGGTCCATGGCGGCGAGCGCGGTGGAGACGGGCGAGATCGTCGGCCCGAGGCCGGTGGGATACTGCTCGCTCACGACGACCGGGACGCGGAGCCTGCGCGCCGCCTCGAGGAGCGTGAGGGTGTTTCGCGTCGCACGCTCGGCGCGCTCCGGGGGCATCGCCCGGATCAAGCGCTCCTGGAAGTCGATGACGAGAAGGCCCGACCGCTCGGCCGTGAGTGCCAGCTTGGACATGGGCGGGAGGATAGCAGGGAGCCGGGCGGTCAGGGCTGCGGGTTCTCGTTCCCGTTGCCCTTCGACTTGAGCTGCCGGTAGCGCGCCATCCAGGCCTGGGCTTCGCGGCGCTTGTGCTCGAGCCAGGCCTGCTCCGCGAACTCCTCGCCGTCTATCTCGGGCTCCTCCTCGGCGCCGGGGGCGTCGCCGGTGCCGGAGTCGTCTCGACCGCCGCGCCCCTCGATCAGCTCGCGCAGCGCTGGGCCGTCGATTCCGACCGCCCTTGCGGCCAGAGTCAGCGGATCCGTCACGCGGGCACGGGCCTCGACCGCTTCGCCCCGGTCGAATCGCGCCAGAGCGCCACAGTCGTCGTCGACGGCGAACGCGACCACGACGACCTCCGTCTCGAGGGCCTCGCTCAGGGCCTGCGCGAGCGGCTCGGCGCAGGTGTACAGCTCGCCCCACGCCTCGATGTTCGGTTCCTCCGGAGCGACGCGGATGATCACGACGGCCCCGCCGGCGGAGCCTCGCCTGCCGGAGCCGATTCGCTGGGCCGTCAGACACCAGCCCAGAGCCAGCTCGCCGCAGCGGGCCACGAGCCGGTCACGGACGCGCTCCCAGTCCCAGGCGCCGGGAGCGATCCTCTCCTCCCTGACGAGGCCCGCGATGCGAAAACGGGTCATTCGACGACGTCCTCGCTCCCCAGGCCAAGTGCGAGGCGCGCGTTTCCGCGCAGTCGGACCCCTTCGAGGTCCGCGGGCTCGACCTCGAGCCCCGCCAGGTCCTCGAGCCGCTCTCGAGCCGCGTCGCGGCGGCCCAGGATCGGGGGAAGGAGCATCGCGACCCTCGCTCCCAGGTAGAGTATCCACCTCCGATCGGACGCCGGCGCGCCCTCGTCCCCGGCAGCACGGTCGAGCTCGGCGATGCCGCGAGTCCCATCGGCGAGCACGGAGCCGGACGAGGGCGGCGTTCCACCGCGCGCGGCGAGGGCCCTGAGGAGCGTCGCGCCGTACATCGCCCGGGCGAGGCTGAAGCCCGGGGCGAGCGCCACGGCCTGGGCGAGGAGCTGCAAGCCTGTCGCGAGGTCCCTGAGCTCGCAGCGCGCGGCGCCGGCGAAGAAGAGCACGCGCGGGTCATCTGCCAGGCCCGGCGGAAGGCTCCTCCGGAGGAGCGATGCCAGCGCCTCGTGATCGCCCACTCCGAAGTGAAGTCGGGCCAGCGCGAAGAGCGCCTCGACTTGCGGCGCCCCGCTCGCGGCCGCGCGCGCCCCGAGCTCGGCGAGGAGGCCCTCGTAGCCGCCTCGCTCGCGGGCGGCCTGCGACAGGGGCCTGGTGGCGGAGTCACCAGCCAGGGCTATCCCGGCGTCGATCTCGGCGAGGGTGCGATCGACGACCGAATGCAGACACCTGGCGCGGTACGCCGCGACGAACCGGGCCACGGCGGCCCGCCCCGCGCCGAGGGCAGCCACCGCGTCGCCGGGATCGCCCGCCAGGAGTCGATCGAAGAAGAGCCTCGCCTCGGCCTCGACCATGCGCTCGACGTGCCGCTGGCAGAGCCGCATGTCGGCGAGAGTCATCTCGCGTGCGGCCGGTCCGCCGCGACCCGCCTCGGAGATCGCCTCGAGGACCCGACGGTCGCCCGGCCCGAGCTTCCCGGTCGGATCGACGAGGCCCAGGGTGCCTGCTTTCGCCAGGACCTCCGGCGGGACCCCGAGCTCGCGGGCGACGGCCGCGACCGGGCGGTCCTCGGTGTCGTCGGGGGGTGAGAGCTGCGAGATCTCGGAGAGCAGCTCGATGTCGCGCCGCCCCGCCCGGACGCGGCCCTCCCGCAGGAGCCGGCGGATCACCGAGATCGGCAAGAACTTCTCCTCGCGAAGGCGGCGCACGAGCAAGAGCCGCTCGACGTGCTGGTCATCGTAGAACGCGACGGTCTGACCGGCCTTGCGGGGCCGGGGAAGGAGCCCCTCGCGCAGGTAGAAGTGGATCGTCTCGCGCGAGACCCCGGCTCGTCGCGCGAGCTCGGCGATCTTCATCATCCGCGCCCCGCGCGGCTTCGACGTTCGCACCGTGGCTTGCATGCCTGGAGAGTCGACATGGTGGGCGCGATGCCACCTCTCCGTCAAGGCGCGGTGCGACGGCGCGCTCGGCGAAGCTCCGTGTCCCTTCTTCTTCACCGTCGTTCGAGATACGCTCGTCGTGCGCATGGACAGCTCGACGGGTAGGTGCGTCCTCTTGGCGGCTCTTCTCGGTCTTCCGGGCTGTGCCGCGCCGTTTTCGCCCGGGCATCGCGAGTCGCCGATCAACGGCGGAGAGCGCGAGAACGGGCACCCCGCGACGGTCCTCCTGTTCTGGACCGACGGCATGCGGGGAGCGGTGTGCTCGGGCTCCGTCATCGCGCCGCGCGTCGTGACGTCGGCCAAGCACTGCTTCGCCGAGGTCGGCTCCGACGGCTGGACCGTCAACACGGGCCCAACGGGCGAGACCGACAGCCACGTCGTCACGGACGTGCTGATGCCTGACGGCCCCGAGCTCGAGAACGAGGACATCGCGGTGGTGATCACCGGAACCGAGATCGACGCATCCCCGTACGAGGTCAGGCGCAACTTCGCCGGGATCCGTCCAGGCGACGGCGTGCAGCTCACGGGCTACGGAGAGAACCCCGACGACGGCCAGTCAGGTCGCAAGTACACGGGCGAGGCGACGATCCTCGCGTTCGGTCCGATCCCGGAGGCCGGGATCGGAGACGCCGAGCTCATCGTCGAGGGCGCCGCGGCTTGCGGCGGGGACTCGGGTGGAACGGTCGAGGACTCGAACGGCGCGCTCATGGGAATCATCGTCCGCGGCGCCGACGTGGACTGCGAGGACGCCGCCGACACGGTCGCCACCCGCGTCGATACCTTCGTGGACCTGATCGACCAGGGCATCGCCATGGCGGAGGGCTGCGTGCCGACGGGCCCGGAGGTCTGCGACGGCATCGACAACGACTGCGACGGGCAGGGGGACCCGGCCTGCGGCGACTTCGGGGATCCCTGCGCCGTCGATGCGGACTGCGTCAGCGCGAACTGCATATATCCGCCTGGACAGCCCGGTCAATGCTCGACCTGGTGCAATGACCTCCGCCCGCTGGAGAACTGCCCGCCGGGCGGCTTCTGCGCGAGCTTCGGGTGTGGGGACGGACGCTGCATCACGGGCGCCACCGAGGAGCGTGGCTCGGGCCAGCCCTGCTCGAGCGACGGGGAGTGCGCGAGCCGCTTCTGCCGCGATCCGTCGGACGGCGCCGGAGCGCGCTGCCTCGTTCCGTGCGCGGCCGATGAGGAGTGCGGCGCCGGCTCGAGGTGCGCGGCCGTGCCCAACGCGTGCGGCGGCTGCGTCGCCGAGGGCCAGGACCCCACGCTCCTCGGCTTCGGCCAGGAGTGCGACGCCGACGAGCGCTGCGCCTCGGGGATCTGCGGAGCGGACGACGATGGGACGTTCTGCACGCAGGAGTGCGGCGACTGTCCCGACGGCTACCACTGCGCCCGCGGGCAGTGCGCGCGCGGCGAAGCGGCCGACGATCAGGGCAACCCCTGCGAGACGGACGAGGATTGCGACACGGGGCTCTGCGCGCACTGGCCCGAGGGCGACTCGTGCACGAGCTGGTGCTCCGAGATCGATCCGTGCCCCGAGGGGCTCGCGTGCACCGACATCGGAGGCGGACGGTCGGCCTGCAAGCCCGAGACCTCGATCGTCGGGCAGCCTTGCGAGACGAACGGCGACTGCTTCACCGGGCTCTGCGGGCACTTCCCCGACGGCTCCGACGCGTGCACCGAGACCTGCAGCGGGGACGGCACCTGTCCGCTCGATCTCGAGTGCATGGAGGCTTCCGGCCTCGAGCTCTGCGCGCCCCCTCCCGGCGAGGAACGGCGATACGGCTGCGGCTGCCTGATCGCGGGCCTCGATGAGCCGCGATCGACCGCCGCGCTGCTCGCCGTCTCGCTCCTCGCGCTGCTCGGCCGGCGCCGTCAGGCTCGGTAGTAGACCACCTCGCTTCGTCGCGGCGTCCCGAGCCAGCGCATGAGCGACGTTACCGGCGTGCCCTCCTCGGTGTACTCGACGACGGCGTAGGTGATACCCGGCTCCTGGCCGAGGGTCTCGAGATCGAGCGAGAAGTGCCGGATCCAGGTCCCGGTGTTGACGTACATCTTCCCGCCCGGCAGGACCTTGCACTTCGCGCCGTGCGAGTGGCCGAGGATGAGCGTGTGGACCCCCCGGACCCGCATCAGCGAACGCTCCGCCGTCCGGTCGAAGTCTCCGAGCGGACGCATCTCGTCGCGCAGGATCCGGAGCGTGGTCCGGATGCGCGTTCGCCACCTCGTGACCTGAGCGAGCCGCGAGCGCACGAAGTGGAAGGCGACGCGGGCGCAGAGCCGCACAGTGAACCCGAGATCGAAGAGCAGCCCGAGCAGCACGAGGCGCTTGAACGGCACGATGTGATCGAGGTGGTGGCGCTCCTGCTTCATCGGGTTCAGGACCTCGAGGATCCAGAGGCTGCCCCACGGCAGGTTCAGGGTCCGACCCCCCCGCTTGCCCTCCACGAACATGCTCCTGTAGTCGAACTGATGGATGGACTCGAGCTGGTGTCCATGTCGGATCTGGATGCCCTCGGGCAGGTAGTACGTGTCGCTCGCGGTGATGAAGCGGACGCGATCGCCCTTCGCTCCCGGCGCGACGCGCTCGCGGAAGAGCGCCTGCGCGGCGGGGAACTGAAGGTCCATGTCGTGATTGCCAGGCAAGTAAACGACGCTCGAGCCCGGCTGCTCGAGGAACCGCCGGATCGCGTCGCAGAACACGGGGTGCCCGTCGAGGCACTGACGCAGCTTCTCGCAGGCGATCTCCTCGGTGATCTCCGTGGGCCAGACGCCCCCGACCTTGATCTTGAGGAGGTCGAAGATGTCGCCGTTCAAGACGAGCTCGACGTCACAGTCTGCGAACTGACCGCGCTGGTGGTGCTCGACGAGCTCCGCGAACCGATCGTCGTGAAAGAACTCCTCGAGCGGGTTCGGTTGACCGCGGCGCATGCCGGCGCCGAGGTGCATGTCGGAGACGACGAGCCTCAGCTTGCGGCGAGCCATGGGTGCCGGGTCAGAGAAGGTCGAGGGATTGACATCGGGTCTCGCGGGATGTTAGCCGATGAGAGAATGCGTGTAGTCGTCGTTGCGATCGGGTGCCTGTCGTTCCTCTGCCCGGTCGTCTCTTCGGCGCATCTGCCATCCGGGCCGGATCCTGGACCCGACCCGGCCGCCACGCCAGCGACGGCGGAAACGTCCGCTCCCGTGGCGGAGCGGCCGACCGACGAGGAGATACGGGCGAACCTCAGGGCGGCGCGGATGAGCCTCGGCTCGCGCAACACTGCGAACGTGCTCCTGATCGGCCCACCTCGACCCGACTGGGTCGAGGCCGCGGGCGGGACTGCCGCCCCGACGAACATCGCGTGGCCTCTGGACCGTGGCCGCCTGCTGCGGGGCTACGGGACTGGCCGTCGCGGCCGCCACCGCGCGCTCGACATCGGCGCGCCCGGTGGCACGCAGATCCGCGCCGCCGAGCGGGGCCTCGTCGCCTACGCCGACCGCGGCGTGCGTGGCTACGGGAACCTCGCGATGATCGTGCATCCCGGAGGGTGGGTCACCTTCTACGCCCACGCCGCGGACCTCCTCGTGCGGCCGGGCCAGATCGTCGCGCGTGGCGAGGTCATCGCTCATGTGGGGCACTCGGGCCGCGCCGTCGGCGACCACCTGCACTTCGAGTTGAGGCGCGACGGCGTGAAGCTCGACCCAGCGCCATACCTCGTCGATCTACCGCCGGGCCAGCGCATCGCCGCCCACCAGCCGCTGCCCGCCTCCATCCGCACCCATCGAGTGCGCAGGGGCGACAACCTTCAGCGAATCTCCCGCCGCACGGGCGTCCCGGTGGCACGCCTCGTGGCGCTGAACGGCCTCAGGCGCACCTCGCGCCTGCGCGTCGGCCAGAGCCTGCTCCTCCCGGCCGCTCCCACAGCGCATCGAAGCCGGGCGCCACACGGCGGACGAAGGCAACACTGAGGTTCGCCGAATGTTCGGATTGCCCCCTCCGCGCCGACCTCCGCGCCGACGACGGGCCTCGTCTTGACCGGTTCCCGGGCGACGGCTACCCTCCCATGACCTGGGCCTGACGTTGCCTGTCGTCCTCACGCAGGGGTAGGGACATGACCATCCGCTCGTTACGTGCTCTCTGGCTTACCGCAGTTTTCCAGGCGCTTGCGGGGTGCGGCGGTGATGGGAACGGCCACCCCGCGGCCCTCGACGCGGGGGCGGACGGCGACTCGGACGCCGATGCGGACGCCGACGGGGACTCGGACGCCGATGCGGACGCCGACACGGACTCCGACGCCGATGGGGACGGGGGGCTCCCGGCGCAGCTCGAGCTCCGAACGATCTCGCCGGACCACGGCCCAGTCATCGGCGGGACGATGGTCGAGCTGCGAGGCAACGGTTTCGTGGGCCAGATCGCGGTCCGCGTCGGCGGCCGGCAGGTCGATCCAGCCGACGTGCAGGTGGTCGACGACCATCGCGTGGTGGCCGTGACGCCTGCTGGAGAGATCGGACCGGCGGACGTCGAGGTCGAGCGGGACGCCGATGGAAGCCCGGCGGTCCTCGACGACGGGTTCACCTACGATCGCTTCTACGTGGACCCAGCGCGGGGCTCGATCGCCGGCGGAACCCGGATCTCCATCATCGGCGCCGAGACGACGTTCGACGCTGGCGACGTCGTGAGGATCGGCGGCAGCGACGCCACCGACATCGTCTGGATCAGCGAGACGCGGATCGACTGCCGCACGCCGCCCGGCACGGAGGGTGCGGCGGACGTCGCGATCCGCGGGCCGGGAGGCGATCACGACCTCGACGACGGCTTCCTCTATTACAACGCCGCGGACCCCTTCGGCGGCGGTCTCGGAGGCGGGCCACTCGACGGGACGATGAACGTCACGGTCCTGGCGGTGCCGTCCTTCATGCCGATCGAGGCAGCGTTCGTCATGCTCGGCGTCGAAGCGGGCACCTACCAGGGAGAGACCGACGCGAACGGCCAGATCACCTTCTCCGGCGACGACCTGACCGGACGCCAGGTGCTGACGGCCGCCGCGGAGGGCTTCGCGCCGAGCTCGTTCGTCGAGTTCGACGCGACCGACGTCACGATCCTCCTATTCCCGCTGCCCGACCCCTCGGACGGACCCCCCCCGCCGGGCCGCTACGCCGCGACCGTCGAGGGCGAGCTCATGTTCTTCAGCGACATGGAGGTCGGCTGGTCGAACATCCCCGATCCGATCGGGAACGAGGAGAAGATCGCCTACGTGAACACCTCGAAGCCGTCCATCTTCACCGATCCGGTGCCGCCCGGGGCCGGCAGCGTCGTCAACGAGGACGGCGAGCGAGGATCGAACGGCTGGCGTTTCTCGATCGTCGCCCGCCCGGGCGCATTCGCGGTCTACGCACTGGCGGGCCTGCTCAACAACGACACCGGCGTCTTCACGCCGTACGTGATGGGCGTCGCCCGCAACGTCCTGGCGGGACCCGCGGAGACCGTGCAGGACATCCTCATCGACATGTCGATCCCGCTCGATCACGAGGTCGTGGTCGACCTCGTCGACCCGCCGCCCACGGGGGATTTCGGCCCCGACCGGTACCGGGTCGACACGTTCGTCGACCTCGGGGGCGAGGGCGTGATTGCACGTGACGACTCCATCGCGCGCGAGCGTTCGGGGCTGAACTCGTTCGAGTTCCCCTGGCAGCCTCCGCTGGACGGGAGCCTCGTGGACGCGCGCTTCCTCTTCGTCGCCGGGATTCACACCGGCGACAACGGAAACGTGCCCTTCTATCAGGAGTACAACCCCTTCTCGTGGCGGATCGACGGGGGGTACACCGAGGTGAACGAGGCGATCGAGATCGGCGACTTCCTCGGTGTGCCGACGGCCGTCTCGCCCCCGTTCGGCGGCGAGGTCGACGGCCGCCGGCTGGCGTGGGGCGGCGAAGGCGCGACTCCGACGTTCCAGAACGTCATCGTCCAGACGCTCGACGTCCCTCCGGCGCCGATCTGGAACATGATCGTCCGCGGCGGCGTCGAGGAGGTCGAGATGCCCGACCTCGCCGCCATCGCAGGCCTGGCGGCGCCGCCGTCGGGCGAGAACATGTGGATCGTCTGGCGGCAGACGGTGCCCAACATCGAGTTCGACGACTTCAGCTACATCTATCTGTCGCCGGAGTACGCCTCCGCGTACTCGGCGGACGCGTTCCTTCTCACGTTCCCGTAGGAGCGAGCATGCGTGTTCTGATTCTGGCGGTCGCGCTGCTACCGGCAGTGACGACCTCCTGCGCCCGGCCGAAGATCGGCGATCCCGAGCCCGAAGACGCCGGCGGCCCGGACGCGTTCGAGTTCTGGTACTGCGAGCTCGGGGAGGAGCGGTGCTGGTCCAACCGCCACCAGACCTGCGTACAGGACGGGGAGTTCCTGAACTTCGTGGAGGAGGACTGCGGCGAGGAGGGCAAGATCTGTCTCGACCAGCTCTGGTGCGTGGTCTGCGACCCGGGACAGATCCGCTGCAACGAGGACGCGACCGCGATCGAGGAGTGCAAGGAGGACGGATCGGCCTGGGAGGTGATCGAGGAGTGCGACGTCGCCGCGGGCGAGATCTGCTACGACGGCGTGTGCCTCGACGCCTGCGACAACGCGGTCGAGCTGAGGAGCAACGTCGGCTGCGAGTACTACGCCGTCGACCTCGACAACGCCTCGATCACCATCGGCGAGGACGCCTCCGCGCAGCAGTTCGGCGTCGTCGTCTCGAACCCCGGCCGGATCCTGGTTCACGTGACGGTCGAGATCAACAACGCGCCGCCCGGCGAGACCCTCGATCTCGAGGTCATCGACGAGGTCGACATCTTCCCCGGCGACCTGGAGGTGTTCGACGACCTGCCACGCCGCGAGGTCGATGGGACCCCCGAGGGAGCCTACGACTACCAGGGCAGGACGCCTGGCACCCACCTGTCGTCGAACGCATTCCGCTTCACCGCGGATCACCCGGTCATCGCCTATCAGTACAACCCGATGGACAACGCCGGTGTGTTCTCGAACGACGCCTCGTTGCTCCTGCCGACCTCCGCGCTCGACGGAGGCTACGTCGTGATGAGCTGGCCGCAGACCATCGCGGACACCAACGATCCGGCGACGGACTTCAACGACCATCTGAGGTCGTTCCTGACGATCGTCGGCACCGCCGACCAGACGCGCGTGTCGGTGATTCCGGCGACGGACGTCGTGGCCGGCGACAACCTGGACGAGCTCGACTCGGGCGATACCCTGGAGGTGGTCCTTGGCCCGTTCGACGTCCTGAACCTCGAGACGGGTGGCTTCAACGCGGACTTCACCGGGACCGTGATCGAAGCGGACGAGAAGGTCGTCGTCTTCTCGGGGTCCGAGGCCTCCGACGTCCCGTACTTCGAGAGCCTCGCCGAACGCCTCTGCTGTGCAGACCACCTCGAGGAGCAGCTCACGCCGACCCGCACCCTCGGCCACGGCTTCTACGCCGCGCGGATGCCGCGCCGGACGCCTGCCGTCAACGCCGCGGGCGCGACGGTCGCGGTCGTCGAGGAGCCGGAATGGTTCAGGGTGATGGCGGTCGATACGGGCATCACCAGCGTCGAGGTGACGCTCCCCGGCTACGAAGGGCGCGTGCTCTCGATCGACCAGTACGATTTCATCGACCTCGAGGCCGAGCAGGACTTCGCGCTGACCTCGGACAAGCGCGTGTCGCTCGGCCAGTTCGTCGCCAGCCAGCAGGTCGTAGGCATACCCAACAACCTGCCGGGCGGAGACCCGGCATTCATCACGGTCCCCCCGACCGAGCAGTTCCGCAAGTCGTACGTCTTCTTGACGCCGGACCTGTACGCCTTCGACTTCATGGTGATCGTCGCGCCCTACGGCGCCACGCTGAGCTACGACGGGAACAACTCGTTGCCACCGAGCTGCGAGGCCTCACCCTCGGACGGCCTCGAGCACACGGCCGCCGACCCGCCCGACTACGTGACGTATCGCTGCCAGCTCTCCTTCCCGGAGCTCGAGCCGCCGCCCGGCGGCATCGGTCCGTGGACCGTCCTCGCTGGCGAGCAAGACGACGGCGTCCACACGTTGCGCGCGAGCGACCCCGTGGGGTTGCTCCTCTACGGCTTCGACTCCTTCGTCTCCTACGGCCTCGCCGGCGGCACCGACCTCAAACAGATCCAGTGAGCTGCCCTCGGCGCGCTACTCATCGTCCGGGTCGGGCTCGTCGTCCGAAGCACCGCGCAGCCCGAGCTTCGTCGCGAGCGCGCGCAGGTGCTTTCGGGAGAGGCCCGCTGCGCGGGCGGCACGCGAGAGGTTGTTCGAGTGCTTCTCCAACAGCGCGGGGACGTAGGCGCGCTCGAAGGCCTCGTCGTGAAGCCGCTTGGCCTCCTTGTACGGTAGGCCGACGTCGACGACGATTCCCGGACCGGAGGCGCGCTGCTTGGCGGTCGAGCGCTGGCGGACGCCGCCCGCTCCCAGCTCGATCGCGAGATCCTCGAAGCGGACCTCCGATCCTCCCGCCATCGCGACGGCGCGGACGAGCACGTTCCTGAGCTCGCGGACGTTGCCGGGCCAGGCGTACGACCGGAGGACCTTGAGATTCGGGCCGCCGACCTTGCTCCCCGCCGCCAGATACGGCTTCAGGATCTCGCGGGCGATTGGCTCGATGTCGTCGGGCCTCTTGCGCAGCGAAGGCATCCGGAACCTGACGCCGTTGAGCCGGAAGAGGAGGTCCCTGCGGAACTTGCCCTGTCCGACGAGGCCGAAGAGGTCACGGTTCGTCGCGGCGATGATCCGCACGTCGAAGGCCTTCGACGTCTCCCCGCCCACCCGGTGAATCTCGCGGCCGTCGAGGACCCTGAGGAGCTTGGGCTGGATCTCGATCGGCAATTCGCCGATCTCGTCCAGGAAGATGCTTCCCCCGTCGGCGCGCTCGAAGGCACCTCGACGCTCCTGGACCGCGCCCGAGAATGCTCCTTTCTCGTGGCCGAAGAGCTCGCTCTCGACGAGCCCCTTGGGGATCGCCCCGCAGTCGACGACGACGAAGGCCTTGCTCCGCCGCGGCGACAGGTCGTGGACCGCGCGCGCGGCGAGCTCCTTGCCCGTGCCGCTCTCGCCCTCGAGGAGCACCGCCGATCGCGACTGGGAGACCTTCTCGATCAGGGTGAAGATCTCGCGCATCGCGATGCTCTCGGCCACGAGATCACCGAGCCTGCGCGCCGGGCTCGGCGCGATGGGCTTGGGGCCTCCGCGGGCCATGATGGCGAGGGAGGTCTTGCCGACGCGGAAGACGGAGCCGAGCGAGACCACGACCTCGCTGACGCGGCTACCCTCGTAGAACGTCCCGTTGGTCGACGCGAGATCCTCGACCCGGAAGCCCGACGCGACGACGCGGAGCGTCGCGTGACGGCGCGACACGGTGCGATCGGTCAGGACGAGCGTCGAGTCCGATCCAGCACCGATCTGCACAGCGCCGCGGGGGACGTCGACGAAGCGGCCGATGTCGGGTCCCTCGACCACGACGAGCCTGGCAGGGCCCGCCGGCGATCCGTCGTCGGAGCCGATGGCCCCCGACCCGGACAGAGTGTTCGTCAGCGTGTTTCGGAGCTCTTCGGCCACGGCACTATCGGAACGCGTATCCGATCGCGGCGCGCAGCCGGAGGTAGGCGTCGCTTCCGTCCCCACCGGCGAGCGGCGCGTCCTCGGGCCCGTTGGGCTGCGAGAAGGCCAGGCTGAAGGACACGTACTCGAGCGAAGCGAGGTAGAACACGTTGTCGACGATCGTGCCGTGGGCGCCGATGGCAGCGTCGAATGCGCTCGCGGACGCGCCCGGTCCGTAGAAGCCCCCCGCGTAGTCCACGCCGTCGCCGACCGTCGTGACGATGCGGTACCCGAGGGACACGAACGGAATCACCAGCGCCTTGGCGACCGGGTAATGGGCCTCGATGCCCAGCCTGAAGAAGCGATACGCGAAGCTCGCGACGTAGCAGTTGGCGCCCAGCGTGAAGTCCTTGAGGCCCCAGCCGATGGACCCCCCGATGCGGGGCGGTTCTGGTGCGTCGCCGATGGGGAAGAGCCCCTGCGCGGCCACTCCGAGCTCGAGCAGCGACGTCGAGACCTCCGCGGGTGCATCCGGGCATTCGGCGTCCACCGCGTCGTCTTTCGGCTTCGAGCTCGCGATCAGGTGCCGGCCGAACTCGACCTGGAGCCCCAGGTTGCGGGCGACGCCTCCGCCCGAGGTGAGGCGCAGCGGGAAGAAGTGGGCTCCCAGTCCGATCTCGGAGTAAAGGCCGCCCTGGTAGACGACGGACGTGACGCGCTCCTTGGCGGCCACCTCGAGGCTTCGGGTGGCGAACCCGAAGAGGAGCGAAGCGTCGAGCCACGGATCGCCGCGCGCCGGCTCCTCTTCGGGAGGCTCCTCGGGAGGCTGGTCGGGCGGGAGCTGCGGCTCCTGGGGCTCGGGCTCCTCCTCTGCTGGAGCCGACGCCTCGGCGAGCTTCGCCACGAGCGCGTCGAGCTGCCGGTCCAGCTCGACGGTGTTGATGCGCCGGCGCCTGAAGGAGACCGTGTACAGGTCCAGCACCTCGCCGTCGGCGCAGTTGCGCAGCGTCATCCGGAGGACGAGGCCGCCCTCTCGCAGCACCTCGCCGGAGACGACGGCGACGGCGCGCACCGGGCGGCAGGCCGTGGCCAGGTCGCCCCCGGCGTAGCTCGAGACGCCGGCGTCCTGCGCCGCCTGCTCGAACTCCGCGAGGGGAACCAGATCGAGTCGATCGCGCAATGCTCCCACGATGGAGGCGCGCGTGGCCGAGCCCCGGGGCCCCTCGAAGTCGAGGATCACCACGCGCTCGCCCTCGGCGCGGCTCGATCTCGGCCACGAGAAGAGACAGGCGGCGGCGAGGACTGCTCTGGACGATGGTCTCATGCCTTGGATCCCATCCCGTGCTTCTTCATCAGCCGGTGGACGTAGTTCCTCTCGATGCCCGCCTCCTCGGCGGCCCGCGACACGTTGCCGCCGTGCCGCTTGAGGAGGTGCAGCAGGTACTCGCGTTCGAACGTGTCGACGAGCTTGCCCTTGGCCTCCTTGAAGGGCAGGTGCAGGACCTCGTCCGGCGAGCTGGTCCGGGAGCGGCGCTTGCCGTCCAGGGACTCGATCGGCAGATGAAGGCCCCGCTCCACGACGTTGCGCAGCTCCCTGACGTTGCCCGGCCAGTCGTAGGCCATCATCGCGCCAATCATCTCTCGCGAAGGCTCGAAGGTCCCGGCGCCCGACCGCGACCGCGAGAGGATGTGGCGGATGAGCATCGGGATGTCGTCGCGTCTCTCGCGCAGGGGAGGGAGCCGGACCCGGACCACCGCGATCCGGTAGAAGAGGTCGGTCCGGAAGCGGCCGTTCTTCACCTCCTCGTCGAGATCGCGGTTCGTCGCCGCGATGAGCCGGAAGTCGACGGGGCGCATCGTGGCCTCGCCGATGCGGCGGACCTCGTGGCGCTCGAGCACCCGCAAGAGCTGCGGCTGCAGGTCGACCGGAAGCTCACCGATCTCGTCGAGGAAGAGGGTCCCGCCGTTCGAGGATTCGATGAGGCCGGTCCGCTCCCGGTCCGCTCCGGTGAAGGCGCCTGCCGTGTGACCGAACAGCTCGGCCAGGAGGAGGTTCGGGTTGGCGGCGCTGCAGTCGACGACGACGAACGGTGCCTTGGCACGCTGGCTCGCGTCGTGCAGCCCCCGGGCGGCGAGCTCCTTGCCGGTGCCCGTCTCGCCCTCGAGCATGACCGTCGACGGCGAGGTCGCGACGCGCTCCAGCACTGCGAACGCCTCGCGCATGGACAGGCTCTTGCCCAGAAGGTCCCCGAAGTGGTCGGCCTCCGACGGCGGGAGCGGCACCGCGACGTCCGAGGGGACGATCTGCAGCTCCGTGTCCCCGAGCTTCAGGGCGCCACCCATCGGCGGCATGACGATCGCCTCGATCTTCGAGCCCTGGAAGCGAGTGCCGTTGCGGCTGCCGTGGTCCCGAGCCTGGATACCGGACGGCAAGAGCCGCAGCTCGAGGTGGTAACGCGAGACGGTCGTATCGGTCAGGACGAAGTCGTTGTCCGGGTGGCTGCCGACGAGCAGGGTCCCCTCTTCGAGGAGGATCTCCTTGCCGCGGTCCGGCCCGGTCGAGACGCGCACGAGGAAGCGACGCAGCTTCAGATCGCCCGTGCCGCCTTCGGTGTACAGGACGCCCGAGGAGACTCTCGTCTGTGTGTGCTGACTCACCGGCCTACGCGGCGAATACTATGTCGATGCGAGCACCTGAGTCCATCGCGACTTTTCGCGAGGCTCTCAGTTGACGTGCCGCGCCACGTTGATCGTGACCGCGTTGGAGCTACTGGACAGACGCGTGATCATCAGGATCCAGTCCCACTCGTTGTACGCCCCGCAGGTGAACCGGTCCGTGCCCTCCGTGCCGTCGAGGTTCTCGCGCAAGGCGCACTCGTCCTCCATCACCCGCGTGCCCCCCACGAGCCAGGCGCGCAGCTCGATCGACGACGTGACTGCCCAGGCGGCCTGCGACACGTCGAACGGGTCCCACGTAGCGTCCACCTGGCAGCCGCGCCTGCAGGCGTCGGACGCCGGATCGGGCAGCTCCGCATCCTCCGCCGGCGTCACGAGGTTCGGCAGGACCGCCGGCATGACGATGTCCTCGCGGTAGAACAAGCGAGCCTGTCCGATCTCGCCCAGCTCCCGGACCTCGAAGACGTAGTGCTTGCCTCCGGTCAGGACGAAGTTCATCGAGGCCGCGTCCATCGTCCAGGTGTACTCGAGGACCGGGTCGTGGGGGATCTCGCAGCCGTTCACGTAGGCGGCCACGTCGGGGCTCAAGGGGAAGGTGTCCCGATCGCGCGGGCTGATCGAGAGGCTCAACGCGGGTTCGGCGATCCGTCCGTCGAGGTCGCGCCCCGCGTCGGCGAGCACGGCGTCCAACCGCAGCGTGTGAGCGCTCAAATCGCAGCCCGGATCGAGGAGCTCCGGGGCGGTGTCGGCGCCGTCCAGGTCGCAGGTGGCCAGCGCATCGGCGAGCGAGCACTCGCGCACGCCGCCGTCCGCGTCGGAGTCGGCGTCGGAGTCGGCGTCGGAGTCGGCGTCGCCGTCCCCGTTCGACTTCTCCGAGGCGCACCCCGGGGCGAAGCCCCAAAAAACCGCGGCCACAGCCAGGGAGAGGACGGTCCACAGTCGCGACATGAAGATCTCCTTCAATAAGTGAGCTGACCCTCGACGAGCCGGTAGACCTCAGCCTCGCGGAAGATCCTGACGAGCTCTGGGTCGAGGTGCCGGTCCTTGACCTCGAAGTCCAGGATCGACAGCGCCCGCTCCGGCGGCACGGCCTTCTTGTACGGCCGGTCGGAGGCGGTCAGCGCGTCGTAGATGTCGACGATCGACATGATCTTGGCCTGGATCGGGATGGCGTCGGCGGTGAGCTGGTTCGGATAGCCCGTGCCGTCCAGCCGTTCGTGATGGGCGCCGGCGATCAGCGGCACGCCCTTGAAGCTCTTCCCCCAGGGTATCCGCGACAGGAAGTTGAACGTGTGCACGACGTGCGACTGGATCTCCTCGCGCTCGAGCTGGGTCAAGGACCCCCGCTGCACCCCGAGACACTGGGTCTCCGCGGGCAGAAGGTACGGCCGCAGGGTGCCGTCGAGGTCCACGTACGTGAGCTTCGAGATCTCCTCGATCCTGCGGAAGTCGCCCTCGGTCAGGACGGTCGGTTCGTTGGCCTCGCGCACGAGGCGCCAGCACTCGTCGAGCTCGCCACGGCGGCGGGCCGTCTCGGCCTCGACCGCCGCGAGATCGGCGGCGCTGCCGCCCCTCTCGATCACGCGCATCTTCGCCTCGGCCGAGTGAGCGTCGATCGACCGCGCGATGAAGTCGAACCGCGCACGGATCAGCATGAGCTGGTCGGCGTAGAGCTTCTTGGCCTTGACCAGCACTTGCTCCCGGACCCCGACCTTGCCGAAGTCGTGGAGCATCGCGGCGTACTCGAGCTCGCGAAGCTCCCCGCGGGAGAAGCGGACGGTCCGGTACGGCCCCTCGTCGACGCGGTCGACCTTCTCGGCGAGGCCGACCGAGAGCACGGAGACGCGCAGGCTGTGGCCGCTCGTCGACGGGTCGCGTTGCTCGATCGCGTGGACGGATGCCCTGACGAAGCCCTCGAAGATCCGCCGGATCTCTTCGTAGAGGATCGCGTTCTCGAGCGAGATGCCCGCCTGGGCGGCCAGCGTCGCGAGCAGCTCCTCGCTCCTGTCGTCGAAGGGAATGACCTGCTCCTCGACGTCCTCGGGGCCGAGCAGCTTGCGATCCGGGTCCCTCTTCTTGTTGATGAGCTGGATGACGCCGATCACGTCGTCCGAGTGGCTGATGAGGGGCGCCGCGAGCATGGACTTCGTCCTGTAGCCGACCTTCAGGTCGAAGCTCTTGTCGAACTTGAGCTCGCTGCCCTCACCGAGCAGATAGGCATCGTCGACGGTGATGAACTTGCGGTGAACCGCCGCGGCCCCCGCGACGGACCGGGTCGAGATCGGCATCCGGAACTCGCGCGACGGGAAGTCGAGCGAGTCGTTCTGCGAGAGCTTGAAGTGAAGCTGCCGCTTCAGGACGTCGGGGTCCGAGCCCTCGACCACGTAGATGCTCCCGGCGTCGGCGCCCGTGATGAAGCGGCTCTTCTCGAGGATGATCGAGAGAAGCCGGTCCAGATCGCGCTCGCTGGTCAGGGCGCGTGCGATCTCGATCAGCTCGCCGATCTCGTAGCGATAGCGGCGGAGCCACCGACCCCGGCTCTCCGCGCGCGCCCGCACCTCCAGATGCTCCCAGGCGTTGCGGAGCGCGATCTGAAGGCGGCCCGCGGTCGAGCCCGCAGGGATGAAGTCGTAGACCCCCTTCTGCAGGAGCGCCCCGAGGTCGGCGTCGTCCGGCTCGCCCACCACGAGGACGGCCGCGTCGCCCGAGCTGACCCGATCCAGGGCACGGTGGAGTCGGGCAGGATCGGCATCGCGGAGCGACTCGTCGCAAATGGCGATGGCTTGCTCGCCGCGGACGATCTCGATGTAGCCCGCCCGACGCTTCGCGATCGCATAGTCCGCGAACCTCGGGTCCCGCCCGAGGAGGTGCTCGATCGGGGTCAACCGGTCGTCGACCAGGTCCGCCCTATTCGTTGCCATCTTCCGTGGTGCCCTTGCTTCGGCTGGCGTCCTTGGCGTCGTAGGCCCGGATGATCGCCTGGATGAGGGGATGACGCACCACGTCCGTGTCGGAGAAGTAGCAGAACCCGATCCCCTCGATCTCCTCGAGCAGGGCCCGAGCCTCGTGCAGCCCCGACCTGCGCCCGTCCGGCAGGTCGACCTGCGTGATGTCACCCGTGATCACCGCCTTCGAGTCGAAGCCGAGCCGGGTCAGGAACATCTTCATCTGCTCGGGCGTCGTGTTCTGCGCCTCGTCGAGGATCACGAAGGAGTCGTTCAGGGTCCTCCCGCGCATGAACGCGAGCGGGGCGACCTCGATCTGACCCCGAGCGATCAACGCCTGGGCCTTCTCGAGGTCCATCATGTCGTGAAGCGCGTCGTACAGCGGCCTGAGGTACGGGTTGACCTTCTCGATCATGTCGCCGGGCAAGAATCCGAGCTTCTCGCCGGCCTCGACCGCCGGCCTGGTGAGCACGATCCGCTTGACCGCCTTGGACTGGAGCTGAGCCACGGCCATCGCCATCGCGAGGTAGGTCTTGCCCGTGCCGGCCGGACCGATCCCGAAGACGATGTCGAACTGGCGCATCAGCTCGATGTACCGCTTCTGCGCGACCCCCTTGGGCGTGATGACCCGCCGGTTCGTGGCGACCAGGACCACGTCGTTGAAGACCTCGCGGAGCTTCACGTCCGGTGTCTCGAGGAGCATCCGGATCGCCCGGGTCACGTCGGCCGGCCCGATGCGCAGCCCCGAGGCCACGAGGCCGGCGAGCTCACCAAGGGCGCGTTCCGCCAGGGCGACCTCCGCCCTTCTGCCCTGCAGGAGGATGCGGTTGCCGCGCGCTCCGACGGTGATCCCGAGCTCGCGCTCGACGATCTTGAGGTGGTTCGATGAAGGCCCCAGGACCTCCTGGAGGACGCTGACGTCGTCGAGCTGGAGCTCCGCGGTCGCCGCGGCTCCCGGATGAAGAACGGGGCGGGTCATACCGACGGCAAGGGTAGCAGATAATGGGGACGGATCACGGTTTCTCGGTTTCTCACGGCACGGCGAAACGAACCCGCGGTCCGGCCCTGACCTGCACGCTCTGGGCGGCGAAGAGCTCGCCGTCCAGGAGGTATCGCGCCTCGGCCCCGAAGCTCAGCAGGGCCTGGCCAGCGACCGCGTCGACGAGGGGCTCGGCGGCGAGCCGCTGTCCTCGCAACACCCGGGTGAGCTGGGGTCCGAGGCGTGTAGCCGGAAGGTCCGTTCCGACGATGTGGAACTTCCCCGGAGCCGACCCTGCCCTGTAGGTCACGCGTAACCCCAGCCCGACGTCGCGAAGCGTGGACGCCAGGAGGAGCGTGAAGCGCTCGAGGGGGCTCGCTTCTCCGTCGATCGACAGCGTCGCCTCGACTGGCGCGATGACGCGCGAGGCGAACCCGGAGCCGACGAAGGATCCGACGAAGATCCGACCGATCTGAGCCGCGGCCCAGAGACGGCCCGACATGTTCGCCTGGCTGTACAGCTCGAAGAACGAGCTCACGAGCCCGGCGCCGAAGATGAACCCGACGCGCGAAGGTCCCTCGAGCGGGCCGACCTCGAGGGTGTCGTGCTCGACGAGCGGGAGCTGGGCGCCGGACTCCAGCATGGCGACGAGCCTTCGCAGCGCCGCCTCGGCGTTGCCCTGGACCCCGATCCTCCGCGCTACCGTGTTGACCGTCCCCGCCGGCAAGAGCGCGACGGGCGGCATTGCGCTCCCGAAGCAGGATCGCAGCGCCGAGAGGACGTGCATCGAGGCTCCATCGCCCCCGCACACCGCGTAGACCGTGCAGCCGGCCTTCCTCGAGGCGTCGACGGCGTCGGGGATCGCCTCGACGTCCCACGTCACCTTCACGAGCCCCAGATGGCCGGTGATCCGCCGGAGCCGATCGGGGAGCATCGGGTCGCGAGCGGCTCCCCGAGCGCGCGGGTTGCACAGGACCGCGATGGAGGGGGAGGGGACCAAGGCGCCGGGATACTATCAACTGCCCGGCGCTCGGGTACGTGGTAAGGATCGTCCGTGCGGCCGGTTATCAGGGCATGAGAAGCGCGACCGTTCTTGCCGCCCTCGTAGCTATCGCCGGTTGTGCCCAGAACCCTGGTCTCGCCCGCGTCGAGGCTCCCCTTGGCCGCGGCGACGTCGCGGGTGCCCTGAAGCGCTACGAGACGATGGTGAAGCGGCGGCGCCCCGACCGGCTCGAGGCGCTCGAGCGGATCGCGGGCACCGTCCTCGTCCATGCGGCGCGGTCCCCCGATCGATCCGTTCGCGACAGGGCCTTCGTCGCCCTGGGCGCGCTCGGCGAGGAGGGGCGGCCGTGGCTCGTGAGGTTGACCGGCGACCCCGAGCCGATCGCCTCGCGCGCGCTGGGAGCGCTCCTCAGGATCGGAGAGGACGATCAGGCCTCGCGGCTCCAGAAGTCCGTCCGTTCTCCGTACCCGGAGGCACGCAGCTCCTCGCTCGTCTGGCTGCGTGAGGAGGAGAGGTGGGGCGAGGTCGAGGCGATGGTCCTGGACGTCGACGCCGCGGTTCGGCGGTCCGCCCTCGACTCTCTGGCGCTCGCCCCGCTGGAAGAGCCCGTGGCGCAGCTCGGCCCGATGCGAGACGTGCTCCGCCACGATCCGGTCGCCGAGGTGCGCGCCGCCGCGGCCCGGTTCATCGCGCGCCATGGAGAAGCCGCGGTCGAGGCGCTCGAGCAGGCTCTTTCGTCGGATCCCAGCATCTCGGTCCAGGTCGCCGCCGTCGCGTCTCTGGCCCGCGTCGAGGCGCGCGCGGGTCGTCCCCTGCGCCTCCGTGTCCACGAGATACTGAGACGCACCGCCAGCGGCGAGCCCTCGCCCGCGGGGATCGAGGCGGCGAGGCTGCTCGCGCCCGAGGATCCCGACGCCATGGCCTATCTCGCTCGGGCACTCGAGACCGGACCCGTCTCGACACGCCTGCAGGCGGCGGTCGCGGCCTCCGGGCTCCGGGCGCTGCGACAGGACGTGCGTACGCTGCTCGCCGACAGCTCGCCCGAGATTCGCCTCAGAGCTGCCGCGGGGCTCGCGCGTTCTTCGCCCGCCGACAGATCGGCCGCGACCCGAGTGCTGAAAGAGCTCCTCGCGGTCGAGGCGGATCCCGCCATCGCGCTGCAGGCTGCGGCCGCCTTCTCGGAGCTCAGGGATCGCCGCGGGCTGCCGACCGCGGCTCGGCAGCTCGCGTCACCCTCGGCCAGCTTGCGCGGGCTGGCCGTGTACGTGGTCGGGGAGCGCATCGGCGCCCGGGAGCGCGTCCGGTCTCTCCTCGTCGACGCGGACCCTTCCGTGCGCGTGGCGGCGGCGCGGGCGATCCTGAGGCGGAGTCTCTAGAACATCGAACGTCGTTCGGCGTTCAGCGCCGCTCGTACGTCCCGACGAGCTCGCCCCGCGCGAGGATGTGTCCTCTGATTGCGGACTCGAGCTCGGCCATCCTCGCGCCCCGTGCGAGCCCGCTCGGGCGGTCCAGCGCGTATAGCACGAAGTGGTAGTGGTGGACGCCGTGGCCTCGCGGTGGCGAAGGTCCGCCCCACGAGGTGTCCCCGAAGTCGTTCGTGCCCTGGACCGCGCCGGATACATCGGAGGGCCTGGCGATCTTGTCGACGTCCTCGGGGAGCTCGCGGAGCGCCGGGGACAGACCGAAGATCACCCAGTGGACCCAGCCGCCGGGACGGGGGGCATCGGGATCGTGGCACACCAGCGCGAGCTCCGCGGTCCCCGCTGGCGGTGCGCTCCAGCGAAGGGGAGGCGAGAGGTCCTCCGCGTCGGCCGTGTGTCGCACGGGAATCGTGCTCCCGTCCGAGAACACGGAGCTCGTCAGCGTCAATCGCGCTGGCGGGTCCGCCGCCGCCGTCGCCGCGTCGCCCCTCCGTCCACCCTGGCTGCAGCCGACCAACACCGTCGAGAGCGCTGCCGCGACGACAGTCGCCGTCCACCCGTTCCCGTTCCCGTACCCGTACCCGTACCCGTTCCCGTTCCCGTGCGGCATGGCCAGAACCTATCGCCGGGGCCAGATGGGCGCCAGGTGCTACGGCGCCGCGGCCAGGATCGCGTGAAGCTGGGGCTCGCCCTCCTCGATGCGATCGAAGGCGATGCCGAGACCGCGGGTCCGGCCGTCGCCGTCGTTCCGGAAGCCGACCCACGCCACCGTCCCGCGCGCGCGGATGGTCTCGCCGCCACCGGCAGGGCGCAGGTGGACGTTGACGTCCGTACCCGGCGGGAGCACGACGGCGGTTCGCAGGAATAGACCTCCCTCGCCGAGGTCCACGACGCGCCCGAAGAGGGTCACGTTCTCCCTCTCGATCCAGCACCGCGCGACGACCCGGGACCGGAAGTGGCGGCGGCGGTTGGCGCCCCGTGAGTCCATCATTTGCGGCGAACGGTAGCCAAACATCCCGGCCGCTGTCCACAGTTCAGTGCGTCCCGCCCCCCCCGTGTGTGGTAGAAGGCTTCTCGTGGAGGGGCTCCTCAGGTACCTCGCCGAGAAAGGACGGAGCCGAGCCCGGCCCCGTCTGCCCCCGCCTCGCACCGAGGCGACGCAGGCCGTCCAGATCCATCCGGCGCAGCCTCGCCTGGTCCGCGAGCAGTACCTTTCAGCCCTCGCTTCCGACGGCCTCGTGCTCTGCGACGTGTCGGCGACGGCGGGAGCGGAGCTCGTCCTCGAGGCGCGCCTGCGGACGGCCGACCTCGAGCGGGTCGTGCGTACGTACGTGTCCGCGGGCGTCGGTCCCGCCGCGAGCTTCGAGGTCGTCTCGCCGGGATCCTTGGCGGCGACGCTCGGCCTCGGGGAATCCCCGCTCGGTCGTCTGGAGCGGCTGGCGACTGTCGTTCCGGGGTTGCTCCTCGAGGCGACGCTCGATGCGACCACGGGCCTGGGCACTCGCCCGGTCTCCGAGGCGGTGCTGCGCGAGACCGCGCTGGAAGTGGGCCGCGCGGGCGCCGGGTTGATCCGCGTCCGCGAGGCGGCGAATCGGCTCGAGCGATTGCAGGCGGCTCTTGCCGCGGCGGCGCGCACCGACGCGCTGGTCGAGACCGTCTGCGTGCTGTCCGGCGACGTCCCGGGCGCCCGAGTGGACGGCGTCGTGGAATCGATGAGAAAGCTGGCGTCGCAAGGCGCCGCCATCCTCGGCATCGAAGATCCCCGCGGCGCCCTGCGACCGCTCTGTGCCTACGGTCTGGTCCGCGCCTTGCGACGCGAGCTGCCGGCGCTCCCCGTGCGCCTGCGACTCGTGGACTCCGTCGGCGTCGCCGTCGCGAGCGCCGTCGCGGCGGCGGAGGCGGGGGTCGGAGCGGTGGCCGTGGTTCAGCTGCCGCTGGGTCGCCCGCATGGTCCGCCGACCGCATCCGCCCTGACGTACGCCCTTGGCTCGACCGAACGTGCGCCCGCGATCGGCGAGCAAGCGCTCTCGGCCATCACCCGCGAGTGGCGCGAGACGATCGGGGCACTCGAGCTCTGGCACGTCGCGCAGCGAGAGCACGATGGGGCGCCCGCCGAGATTCCGACGCGCGAGTCGGTTCCGCCGCGCGCCACGGGTGACCTCGAGACGATCGTTCGTCAGAGGTCGGACCGCGCAACCGATGCGGTCCGCGAGGCCATCCTGGAAGCCCACGATCCGGCGGCCTTCCAGCGGCGCCGCCGCTCGCTCGAGCGGTATGGACAGCTCACGCACCTTCCGACGAACCTGTTCGTCGACGGGCTCGCTCCCGGGGAGGACGCGCTCGTGCCTGCCACCAACGGTGGGGCGGAGCGGCACGTGGTCTTCCGCTCGCTGGAGGGCCTGTCCGCATCCTTCGAGGTCGACGGTGTCAGCCTCGATGTATCGCTCTCCGATTAGCCCCTTCGCCGCTCGCGCAGCCGCTGCAAGGAGAGGACCCCCCGATCGTAGAGGAGCACGTGCGCCGACGCGGCGAGGAGCGCGGCGTCCCTGACGACCTCGGGCCAGCCGATCGTGGTCGCGACTTCCGAGCCCGCGCCGAAGCAGCCGCATTCGATGTCGATGCCGCGGACGATCGCCTGGACGATCGCGGCCGTGAAGACCACGAGCATCCCCGTCGTGACGAGCGCCGCTCCCCGGATCGCGACTCCGACGACGAGGCAGAGACCGGCCACGACCTCGATGGCCGGCAGCATCGCCGCCACCGGAGGGATCGACCAGCCGGGCAACATGCGGTAGTTGACGAGACCCTCTTCGAACGCGGCCGGATCGCCGAGCTTGACGACGCCGGCCCAGATGAACAGCACGCCCACGAGCAGGCGGAACGCCATCGAGAGCCGTGGGTCGCGGAGCAGGCTCATTGCGCGGTCTGATCGGGGCAAAGGCGGCACTCGCCCGCCTCCGCCGGGTAACCATGCGAGAGCCAGGCCGGCCACCCCCCCTCCAGCACCCGTACGTCCCTCTGTCCGGCCGCCGACAGGCGCCGCGCGAGCGCGAGGCTCCGCGTGCAGCCACCTTGAGTGTCGCAGTATGCGATGACGGTGGCCGCGCCCTCGAGCGCCCCCAGCTCCTCTCGACCCACGGGGTCCCCGTCGCGATACGGCAACGAGAACGCGCCGGCGATGTGCGCCTGAACGAACTCGTCGTTGGCTCGGGCGTCGATGAACATGACCTCCGAGCGCCCGACGAGCCGCAGCGCCTGCTCCTGCGAGATCCACCGCGCCTCCTCGGTCGGCGGCGCGCATGCCCCCTCCACGGCCCGGCTGGGCACCGTCGCCAGGTCGAGCCCGTCCGCGCGAACCGCGTTCGCGACCAGCCCGAGCGCAGCACCTCCGACGAGGACGAGGAACCCCTCACGGAGAACCTGCATCAAGCGCGGGTGGGTCTGCGACCCCCCCGCGGGCCCCCCCGCCTTGACGCTCGGCCCGCCGCTCGCTTCTGCGGAGTGAATCCGCCTCCGCTCCCTCGCTGAGCGCCGTCGCAGGATTGGCGCGCTCCGGATTCGCGAGGGCCGCGTGTCCATCAGCGACCCACGCGATAGCCCAGAGCGTCCCATGGTCGCCGGGACTATAGCACTGGATGCTCCGTTGACAGGTTCCCGACCCATTGGTTATAGCCACCAGCGTGACGGCCAATCGAATCATTCCAGTCATCGCGATTGCCTGCTTGTCGACCGGTTGCTCGTTGCGCCGGATGGCCGTCGACCAGACGGCCGAGATCCTCGCGGCCTCCGGGAGCGCCGTGAACGAGGAGACGGACCTCGAGTACGCCGAGGCCGCGATCCCGGGCGGGCTGCTCACGACAGAAGGGCTGTGGAGGAACGCGCAGGACAACGAGACGCTCCTGCTCCAGCTCGCCCAGAACTACTCCGGGTACGCCTTCGGCTTCATCGAGGACCGCGCCGAGGCCGCCCTCGCCCGCGACGATCAGCAGGAGGCCGACCACCAGTACCGCCGCGCGCGGCGCTTCTACCTGCGCGGCCGGCGGTACGGACTCTTCCTCCTCGAGCTCCGTCACGAGGAATTCGGCGCCAAGATGAGGGGCCCCCTGGACCAGTTCGAGGCCTACCTGCGGGACGAGATGGAAGAGGACGACGTGCCCGCCCTGTTCTGGACGGCGTACGGCTGGGCCAGCGCCATCAACGTCGCCAGGGACGACATGACGCTGGTCGCCGAGCTGCCGACCGCCCTCGCCATCGTCCGCCGGGTCGTGGACCTCGACCCGACCTACTACGACCACTCGCCCACCCTGTTCATGGCCAACATCTACGCGGGCTTCCCCGCGGCGCTCGGAGGCGAGCCGGAGAGGGGACGCGAGCTCTACGAGAGGGTGATCAGGCTCAACCGCGAGCGCGACCTGCTCCCGATCTACATGCTGGCGCAGACATACGCCGTCTCGACCCAGAACCGGACGCTCTTCGTCCAGCTCCTGAGGAAGGTGATCGAGAGCCCGAACCTCGACCGGTCCAAGCGGCTGACCAACGCCATCGCTCGCCGACGAGCGGCGAGGCTACTGGCCCGCGTCGACGAGCTCTTCTACGAGTGAGGCGAGATATTTTGAATCCATTCCCGGCGGGGACGTCGATCCGCCGGGGAACAGTGGGAAGGAACCGGAGACCACGATGAAAAAACACGCGATCTGGCTGTTCACCCTCGGGCTCCTCACGGTCGTGGGGATCGAGCGATACGGCGAGGCCCAGGACGCGCAGGTCCGGTCGATCTCCATCGCGACGCTCGCCCCCCCGGGCTCGACATGGATGAAGGTCTTCGACGCCTGGAACCGCGAGATCAGGCGCCGTTCGAACAAGACGCTGCAGCTCCGTTTCTACCCAGGAGGCGTCCAGGGCGACGAGGCCGAAGTCATCCGCAAGATCCGCAATGGCCGCGTCGACGGCGCCGCGGTGACGGCGGTCGGGCTGGGGCAGATCCACCGCCCCGCCCTGGTCTTCGAGATGCCGGACATCCTGCGGAACTACGACGAGCTCGATGCGGCGCGCGCCGCTCTGGCTCCGGAGATGAACGCGGCGTTCGAGCGCGCGGGCTTCAAGATGCTCGGCTGGGCGGACGTCGGAATCGGCCGGCTCTTCTCGACGATGCCAATCCGCACGCCGGCCGACATGGCCCGCGCGCACCCCTGGCTCTGGCGCGACGACCTGGTCATGCCTGCCTTCTTCCAGGTCGTGCGGTCGAACCCGGTGCCGCTGCAGGTCCCCGAGGTGCTGTCGGCGCTGCAGACCCGGCGAATCGACTCGCTCTTGGCGACCCCCGTCGCCGCGGTCGCGCTGCAGTGGCAGTCGCGGGTCTCCTACATGACCGAGCTGAGCGCGAGCATCGCCATCGGCGGCACGATCATGGGCAAGAGGCAGTGGGACTCCCTGACGGACGAGCAGCGGACCATCCTCACCGAGACGGCCGCCCAGTTCCACGCCCTTGCACGCCGCAACCTCCGTCGCGACGAGCAGCAGGCCATCCAGTCGCTCGGGCAGAACAACATTCAGGTCATCACCCCCACCGCCGCGCAGAAAGAGGAGTGGAGGCGAGTCGCCACGCAGGTCCGCCAGAGACTGGTCGGCCAGATCTGCGACCAGGCGCTCATCGACCGCGTCCTGCACTTCAGGCACTAGCCGCTTTCCAAGGTAGTTCTGGACCCGTCCGTCCCTGACGGAGTATTTTCCCCCCATCCCGATGGCCGGAGCCGCCCCGACCGCTAAGCCAGCGCCATTCCTCAAGCCTCTCGACGTGATCGATCGCGGGCTCCTCCTCGCCGAGAGCTCGCTGAGCCTGGTCATCGTCCTCATCATGGTGCTCGTCGCCGTGCTCCAGGCGGCGGTCGGGCTCTTCGGCGCGCAGCCCGCCTGGTTGGGCTCGGCCGAGGACATCGTGATGCAGGGCACGATCTGGGCGGCCTTCCTGGGAGCGAGCTTCGCGACGCGTGGACGGCGTCACCTCGCCATAGACGCCCTCGGGCGGATCCTGCCGGACCGCGCCCGCCGCGTGGTAGTGGCCGTCGCCGCGACGCTGGGGTCGGTGGTGGCCTTCTCGCTGGCGCGAGGAATCTACGAGGCGCTCCTCGACCAGGCGCACACGACCCAGGAGCAAATCCGCCAGTTCGCGGAGTCGGGGATAGCGGGGGCCGAGGTCGACCGGAGCTATCAGTTCCACTTCATAATCCCCGGCGGGTTCCTCCTGATCGGCGCGCGCCTGCTGCTGCACGCATTCCACGAGTGGCTCGCCACGATCCGCGCGGGAACCAGTCGCCCTGAGGGAGTCGCGCAAGGCGGCCACGACGCCCCGCGCGAGTCAGCGGTTCGCTGCGCGCCGGTCTCGCAGGCGACCGGGCTCGAGATCGGAATCGCAATCGCGTCGCTCCTTGGTCTTCTCGCGATCGCCCGGGGCACGACCGTCCTCGGCCCGCTGGCAGTCGTCGTCGCGGCGGCGGCGATGATGCTCGCCGTGCCCCTCGTCCTCCGCTGGCGCGCACGGCGTTCACTCGATCCGACCGTTCCAGTTTCCGACGGTGCGGCTCCGACCGCGACCGTGGGGCAGATCGTCGGCTCCCTCGCGGGCGTGGCCGTGGTCATCGGCGCTGCCTGGTACGGAATCCAGAACATCCAGTCGATCCCTCTGGCCTGGGGAGTCGCGTTCTTCGTGGGGATGGCGCTCCTCGGCGCTCCGCTCTTCAGCTTCCTCGGAGGCTTGGCCCTCTTCCTGTGGCTCCACGGCACCGCCGACACCCCGGCCATGTCCTTGCCGAACGCCGTCGAGGACGTCCTCGGCCCGCACTTCGCGCGGATGAGCGTGCTTCCCACGATCCCCGTCTTCACGCTGGCGGGCTACCTCATGAGCGAGTCGCGCACCCCCGAGCGCCTCGTCCGTGTGGCCCGCGCGTTCCTCGGCTTCGCTCCGGGCGGGCTCGGCATCGTCTGCGTCCTCGCGTCGGCGTTCTTCACGATCTTCAGCGGTGCGAGCGGCATCACGATCGTCGCGATCGGAGGCCTGCTCCTGCCCGCGCTCCTCAAGGACCGGTATCCGGAGAAGTTCTCGCTCGGGCTGGTCACGACGGGAGGCGCGCTTGGCATCACGTTCTTCCCGTGCCTCCCGCTGATCGTCTACGGCATCGTCGCGGGTCTTCAGGAGGTGCCGCCCGGCGTCGAGCGCCTCGAGCTCGAGAAGTTCTTCCTCTCGGGCATAGGTCCAGGGCTTCTGGTCATCACGCTGATGGTCGCCTACAGCCTGATCATCGGAGTTCGCTCCAAGGTCCCGCGCTCGAAGTTCGACGCGCGCGAGGCCGGGGCCGCCCTGTGGGAGGCCAAGTGGGAGCTCCTCTTGCCCGTCTTCCTGCTCGGCGGTCTCAAGTACGGGATCTTCGGCCCAGCCCAGGCCGCGGCGTTCACCGCCTTCTACGTGCTTCTCATCGAGGTCTTCATCTACAAGGACCTGTCGCTGACGAAGGACCTGCCGCGGATCATCCCGGAGTCGATGGTCCTGGTGGGCGCGATCTTCGTGAAGCTCTGCGCGGCCACGGTGCTGACGTTCTACTTCGTCCAGGCACAGACGGCGGACCACCTCTTCGAGTGGCTGACCTGCGGTCCGCCCGCGGAGCAGTACCTGGCGGCACATTCGGAGACGATCGGGACCTGCCGTGAGGCGGTCGACGCGCTCGCGCGTGTGGGCAAGAGCGCGGGCGGGTTGATCGACTCGCCGATCAGCTTCCTCATTGCGCTGAACGTGTTCCTGCTCGTGGTCGGGATGCTGATGGACATCTTCTCGGCCATCGTCGTGATCGTTCCCTTGATCATGGGAATCGCGCTGCACTTCAACATCAATCCCTACCATCTCGGCATCATCTTCCTGATGAACCTCGAGATCGGCTACCTCATGCCGCCGATGGGGCTGAACCTGTTCATCGCCGGCTTCCGGTTCGAAAGGCCGGTCCCGGACCTGTACCGTGTCGTCTTGCCCTTCATCGCCCTCTTCGTCGTGGCCTTGATGGTCACGACCTACGTTCCCGAGCTCACGCTCGGGTTCGGCGGCGGCGGCCACCGGGGTCGGCATGAAGCCGTGACCCGTCCGGAGCGCCCCGGAGGCCGTGACGTGCAGCCCGAGAAGGCCGGGCCCAGGGCAGAGCCGGCAGACGGTGGAGGCACGACCCCGCCTGCAGGTCAGGACGACTGCGACGCCCAGCGAGACGACGAGTCCTTCGACGAGTTCGATCGTCGCTGCAACATCACGGGCGCCTACCCGCGAATCGTCGACGGTGGCACGAGAGCCCCCTCGCCGGCACCTGCGGTCGCCCCGGGCTCCCCGGACTGCGACGAGCCTCGACCCGACGAGTCCTTCGAGGCATTCGACCGCCGCTGCCACGTCACGGACGGAGCACGGTAGCCTCTCAGTTCGTGCCCGCGCTGCCCGGGTTGCTCGCGGGCGAGAAAGCACGCCGCAGGCGGATTGCCTGGGTCGCCCTGGCGAGCTGCCGGGCGTACTCCGCTTGGGTGATCTCGCCGCGGTCTCTCGCCAGGGCGAGGCCGTGGCTCGTGTCGTTGAGCTCCTTGATCTCGAGCGCCTCGTCGAGCGTGGTCAGGCCAAACGCCCAAGAGAGGAACTCGTCCTCACGCACCCGGCTGGCCTTCCTGATTGCGCCGAGGTCGCCACGCTCGAACGCCCGGCGCACCCGATCGAAGAGCGAGCGGGCCTTCGTCTCGGAGTATCGTTTCCTCGAGACGAACAGCACGATGCCGGCGCAATGCTCGAGGAGCGGATGCTCGGGATCGCTGAGCCCGACGATGTACCACTCCGAGGTCCCGGGGACCGTCGCGAGGCGCAGGAGCAGCGCGAGCGGCTGGTCTCCGAGCCGGACGACGGACTCGTCGACGACCTTGGGCGGGGAGTCCATGTGAAGATCCTCCCTCGCCGAGCGGGCCGCCGTCCAGCATGAAGACCAACCGCCTACGGAGAAGGCGCCCCGATGGTCGTCAGGGTTTCGCCCGAGACCTCGCGGACCCTGGCCGCGATCGCGCAGTCGTTGGCCGTGTTCACGACCGAACGGTCGGCGGGGCGCTTGGATGGGACAGTCCCGTGGCCTGACCACCGGACGTTCAGGACGTCGCTTCGGCCCACGGCTCGGTCCAGGCGGGCGCGCACGAGCTCGCGCCCCGAGTGAAGGTCCCAAACGTGCGCCTCGTGGACGCCGCGGGCGGCGTCCACGTCGAGCACCGCGATTAGATAGTCGGGCCGCAGCATCTCGGCGAGACGCGGGAGATCGCGGCGCGCCCGCAGGGCGAAGTCCTGGTCGAGCGCGCGAAGCCGGGCGACGTTCCCCGCGTCCCGAAGCTTGTTCTCGAAGTCCTTGCCCACGAGGTCGCCGAGGACGAGCAGGCGACCGAAGAGCGCGGGGCTGACCGCGAGACAGCCGGCGAACGAGTCGGAGTGCTGCCTCCGGGCGGCCCGGCGGATGGCCTCGTCGGAGCGGGCAGCGGCGCGGGGGAGCCGGACGTAGAACCCCGTCCCCTTCTGAAGCGCGGAGACCCGGAAGATGGGGTCGTGGAGCTCGCCCTCCCAGGCGCCGCCGGCCTGCCGGATCTTCGCGACGATCTTCCGCTCCAGCCGGTCGATGGGGCTGCGGTAGGCGTGCGCGGTGCGCTCGTAGGCGCGCAGTATCTCGGCCCTCAGGGCCTCGGTCTTGCGCCACTCGTTGAACATGTACGCCCCGGCCCCGGTCGCCACCACGAGGACGACCGCCAGCGCTCGACCCCATCGAATGCCGGTCGGGACCTTCTCGCGCGGCGCTGCAGCAGGAGTCGGGTGCATGGTCAACGGGCCTCCCATGCTCTCGCAGGTCTGTGACATGACCGATCAGACAAGACCGCCGGGGGGAAGTTTCGGGGGAGGAGCGAAGACAGGGGGCTACTCGGCAGCGGGAGCGCCACCCGCGCCGGCGGCCGCGTTGCCCCTCGCACCCCGCTTGTTGACGAGGAAGCTGATGTTCGCGTAACCGGCCTGGGCGCAGGAGTACATCACCTTCTTGAGGACACGGAAGTCGGTGTTCCGATCGGCCTGCAGGACGACGGCCGCCGGGAACGGCTCGCGCGGATGGATGATCGACCAGTTCCTCTTCATCGTGTCCAGGTCCTGGACGAGGCTCTCGATCCTCCAGTCGCCACCCGCCCCCGACTCGCGCATCAGCGAGGGCACGTCGGCGATGCGGTGACCCTGGCCACCGACGTCGAGCGTGATCACGTCCTTGGTGATCGCGATGATGGGCGCGCGCTCGACGTCCCGTGTCTGCTCTGCCTCCGGCAGCTCGAGCCCACGCTGGATCGAGCTGATCTCTCCGGACGCCGCGAACGACATCAGGAGGAAGATGACGACGACCGTGAGGAAGTCGATCATCGAGGTGAGGTTGAGATTGATGTTCGGATCCTTCTTGCCGCCGTGAGCGTGCTTGCCGCTGACGAACTTCAGCGGGATGTCCGAGCAGAGCCTCTTCCCCGGTGCCGAAATGGGCATCTGTCAATCTCCTGGCGCAGCCACCTAGATCCCCGTTCCGGACGCGTCCGAGACGGAGATGTCCGGGAAGTCGGGCTCGTTGTCGCGGTCGTCGGAGTCGCGCAGCGCGAAGTCCATGGCCGCGATGATGTCCTGGTACTTGACCCCGTCCTCCGGCGAGACGATGAGGTCGCGGCGGTTGGGGTCCTGCCGCTTGATGTTCCTGAGCTCCGTCGAGAGCCGGTTCAAGTCGTATTTCCCCCCCTGCTTCGGGATGGGGATTCGCGTGCCCGCGGTGTCGGCGAGCGTGAATCCGGCGTCGTTGATCTGGAGGATCAGGCGGATCCGCTCCTCCTGGGGCTGATCCATCTGCTGGGCCTGCCCGGGAGTCTGCTGCGTCGCGTTGAGGCGCTCGAGCTGAGTCCAGACGGCGGTGATGATGAGGAACGAGATGGTGACGACGAGGAGGTCGATGAACGGCACCATGTTGACCTCGGAGTCGACCTTCTTCTTCCCACCTTTGCCGCCGCTATCGACCGAAACAGACATCGGGTCCTCCGTTCGATCGCGGCTACGCCGCCGCCGGCACCGACTGCAGGTTCACCTTGGCGCGGTTGTTGACGACGAGGTTCAAGACCTGCACGGTCGCCTCGTTGATGTCGTCGTTGAGCGCCTGCGTCTTGCCGTTGAGCAAGGCGAAGCCGATCAGCGCGAGGATCGCGACGCCGAGCCCGAAGGCCGTGCAGTTCATGGCCTCGCTGATCCCCGACGCGAGCAGGGTCGCCTTCGCCGAGGGATCGACGCCGGCGACGGCACCGAACGACTTGATCAGTCCGGTCACCGTCCCGAGGAGCCCAGAGAGCATGGCGAGGTTCGCGAGCAGCGCGAGGTACGGAGTGCGGGCGTCGATCCGCGGAATCTCGCGGAGCGCCGTCTCGTCCATCGCGGCCTGGACCTCCTCGTCGGGACGGTTGACCTTCATCAGGCCCGCCTTGACGATGCGCGCCAGCGGCGCCTGCGCCGCCGAGCACAGCTTGATCGCGCGGCCCACGTCCCCGGCGAGGATGCACTTCTGCATCGTCGAGAGGAACACGTCCTTGTTGATGGAGGAGCGGAAGAGAAGAATGGCCCGCTCGATGATGATCCCGAACACGAAGATCGACCAGAACAGGATCAACCACATGCCCCATCCGCCGTCTTGGAAGTGATGCGAAATAGCGGACATCCCTTGTCTCCTCCAGTGTCGTGTCGGTTTGCGCCGTTGGCGCTCGAGCGAACCGCCTCCTCCGCACGCACCGTGCGCGCGGGCTCGGTTCCTCGATCAACGAGGGCAGGGAACCCCTGTCCCTCCCAAGATGGCTCGCCGCTCGGTGCCGGGCGGCGAATCCAAAGCCAGGTCAGCGAAGCGCGACTGCCCCATCGTGCACCTCGTTCGAGAAGCCGGGCAGCGCATCGCCGCGAGATGATATTGGAAGCGGGGAGGGTGTCAAGCGCTTCGTGGGCGGCGCCTGCCCACCGCCCCTCGAAATGGACAAAGTCGATCTCGTTTTCTGCTTCATCGCCAATCGGCGCGCCCCGCGGTCCGCCCACCGTAAGCAGCCCATGGGCCGCGCGCCAGTGCCACGCCGACCCGTTTAGACCTCTCCATGGGCGCTCAGGTTCCCAAGCTGGACCACCCTCGAATCCACACGGACGGCCCCCGCCGGCTTGGGGACGTGCAAGGAAGGCGCCCTGGCCGGGCGCGGTATCTCGAACACGTTCCCAAGCCGGCATCTCGAACACGTCTCCGGTCGCGATCCGTCCGGCATCCCTCGGCGACCAATCGATCGATGGCCTCACAGGGCGCAAAGGAGCCGTCCCGCGCACGCCGATTGACACCTCGATCGCTATCGACTTATAGTGGCAAACGTTTTCGGGAAACTCCCCACGACTCACTCGGGGATTCGCATTCGAGGTCACGAGAGAACCCGACCTAGCCTCAGGTGGAGACGATGGCGCTGACGCCCACGCGCTCGCAAGAGACCCTGGGCCGGTTGCCGGAGAAAGGAGAGCGGTCCGGATGCAGGGCATTGCGGAGTTCGTCGAGAAGGGTGGCTTTTTCATGTACCTCAACATCCTCACGTCCGTCGTCGTGCTGGCGACGATCGTCGAGAGGGTGGTCTTCATCCTGACCAAGTACCGCGTCAACAGCCGCGAGTTTTTGGCTCAGATCCGCAAGCTGGTCCAGGCCGGCAACATCGACCGGGCGATCAAGCTGTGCGAGGCGGCGCCGCTCCCGCTGCTGCAGATCGTGAAGGCCGGGCTCACGCAGGCGAACCGCGGCGAGGAGGCCGTGGTCGCCGCGATCGAGGAGCGGATGCTAGACGTCGCGCCGGAGCTGCAGAAGCGGATCGCGGCGCTCTGGTCGCTGGCGAACATCGCGACGCTGCTCGGTCTGCTCGGGACCATCACGGGTCTCATCCGAGCGTTCGAGGCGGTGTCGTTCGCCTCGCCCGAGCGCCGTTCCGCGCTCCTCTCGCTCGGTATCTCGGAGGCGATGAACAACACGGCACTGGGGCTGGGCATCGCCGTGACTTGCATGATCGCGCACCTGTTCCTCTCTGGCGCCTCGAAGCGTATTGCCGCGGACCTGGAGCGGACGGCGGTCAAGCTGGAGAACCTCCTGACCTTGAAGAACAAGGTGGCCGGGTAGAGGCACGACCATGGCGATGGAGGGCAGAGTCCGGAGCCTGATTCGCCGCAAGGCGAGGCCGCCGGAGCACGATCCGTCCGACGACGGCGAGCTGAACCTGACCGCCTACCTCGATATCGTCACCAACGTCATCATGTTCCTCCTGATCACGGTGACGACCGTCATGGCGACCGTGAACATCAACGTCTCCTCACCCCGGACCGGGGGCGGCGGCGGCAGCGCGGACGAGCCCGAGCAGAATCAACTGAACCTGATGGTCACGATCACCAACTCGGGCCACATCGTCGCCGGCTCCGGCGGCGTCCTCACCCAGGGTTGCGAGCGAACGGGCTCGCCCCCCACGGTGCCGAAGCGCGGTTCAGACTGGGACTGGGACGGCCTGACCCGCTGCGCCGAGAAGATCAAGTCGCAGTTCCAGAACGAGACGCGGGCCGTGGTCGCCGCCAACCCCGACATCCGCTACGAGGCCGTCGTCAAGACGATGGACGCGATCCGCGGGACCGAGGGGCACATCCTGTTCAACGACATCATGATGAGCGCGGGTATCCAATGACGGACGGCGCGCCTCACGAGGGCGAAGGCAAGAAGATCGGTCCGATCGCGGCCAAGCGGATCATCCGGATGATGAAGCGCCGGCACCCCGAGCCGGAGGTCAGCTTCCTCAACATCACCGCGATGATGGACATGATGAGCATCCTGCTCGTCTACATGCTCAAGAACTTCTCCGTCTCGACGGCGACCGTGACCAGCCCCGAGCTTCTCATGCCGTACTCGACGTCGTCGCTGCAGTCGAAGCAGGCGGTCGACGTGTCGATCACCCAGCGACAGATCCTCGTCGACAACCGCCTCGTCGTGAACCTCCGTCAGGGGTTCGTGGACGCCGCGGACAAGCAGGGCGGGGCGAACAGCTACCTCATCACGCCGCTCCTCTCGGCCATGGATGCCGAGCGCAGCCGCCTCGAGCAGATCGCCGCGCGCAACCCTTCCGCCCCGTTCGATGGGATGGTGACCATCACGGCGGACAAGAACACGCCGTACCGCGTGGTCTCCGAGGTCCTGTACACGGTCGGCCAGGCCCGATTCGGGAAGTACCGCCTGGTCGTGCTCACGCGGAACGAAAGCTGACCCGCCAATCTACGGTCAGGGCTCAGAAACGCTGCGCGCCCTCGGCGATCTTCCCTCGTCGAAGTCGAGCCGGTCGAGCCAGTCGAGCGCTTCGGCTCGTGTCCCCCGCGCAACGCGAGCGTCCCTCGCGAGATCCTCGAAGGTGGCCCTCGCCGCTCGAGCGTCGCCCAGGAGGTAGGCCGAGGCGCCCATGAGGCGCCGGTTCTCGGCGGACAGGAGGCCGGGTAGCTCCACGCGCCGGGCTTCTTCGAAGTAGGGCCTGGCGAGCTCGGGCGCTCTCTGGTTCCAGAGCTGGCGGCCCAGAAGGTACGCGACGACCGCGCGGCTCATTCCGCTCGGGCCTCCTTCCCGCTCCGATCGCTCGAGCAGGCCCTGCAGGAGGAACACGGCGATGGGGGAATCCACGGGCTCGCCGTGGTCACCGAGGAGGAAGGCTCGCAGCGTCGGAGCGATGGAGGGGTCGGCCGTCGCGGTCGCCTTCACCGTCAGCATCCTCACGTCGTCCTCGGTCGGCGCTCGCTCGAGCAGCTCCGCGTACGCGAGCCGGGCGAGGTCCGCGCGCCCCCGCATCCACGCGATGTCGGCGAGCCGTTCGGACGCCTCCCGACGCGCGGCCTCACCCACGCGGCGGTCGCGCAGGGCGGCGCGTGCGGCGCGCTCGGCCTCGTCGAGCCGACCCGCACGGATCATGGCTCCGAGGAGCGCGATCCGATCGCGCACGCTGCCGGGATCGTTCCGCGCGATCTCGCGACACAGACGCAGGGCCTGCCGATGGTTGCCGCCCGCCCCCAGCTCGCGGACCCGGGCGCGGAGCTGCGCGTTCTCGTGCGCGCAGGGCAGGCCGAAGATTCCGGGCCGATCGAACCGGGCCCGAGCGGCCGCTCGATCGGCCGCTGCCAGAGGGACGGTGCGCAAGAAACGCTTCCACTCGCGGACCAGGGCACTCAGGGGACGCCCGTACGCGGCCTCGAGGTCGCCGTCGCGATAAGCCCTTTTGAAGACACTGGCGCCATGGCGATCGATGAGGAACCGGCAGAACGAGCCGGCCAGCGTGTAGCTCTGCGCTGCGGGGCGCTCGAGGAACCAGAGCCCCTGGATGGTCGAGGGCGAAGGCCCGATCCCGAGGTCCATCATCGCCCTCGACCACTGATGGGGATCGAGCTCGTCGCGCTCCCATCCCGCCGCCACGGCAGCGCCCTCGATCAGTCCGGGGTTGGGCCAGAGCCCGAAGAGCCGCGCCGACACCCGGAACGGCGGCGGGGCGAAGCTGCCGGCCACCACGTGCGCGATCTCGTGCTTCAGCACCGGGTGGGGCAGCCTCGGGTCGTTACCGAGCTGCAGGTAGACCTCGCGCCGCCACGGCTTGGCGATGAACGTGTCGGCCGCCCCCACGAGCTCCCGCTTCTGGCGCGCGTCCCGGAAGAAGAACGCGCGGATCCGACCGCGAACGCGCGCTCCGAACAGAGCCTCGACCTGCGCGAGCCTGAGCTCGCAGTCGCGGCCCAGTCTTCGCGCGTCCTCGATCGGCAGGGCGTCGGGATAATGGACGACGAACCGCCGCGTCTCGATCCTCCCGCCCAGAGCGCGTGCGATCGAGCTCGAATCGTGCCGGTGGCCGAGGTCCTCCCCGAACGCGAAGACCGCGAGCGCCCCGAGGCCCGAGAAGACGGCGAGGACCACGAGGAACCCTTGGCGGCCAGCGGCCTTCCAGCTCGGACGCAGGCCACCGTCGACGGCGCCGGCCAGGCCGAGCGACACGGCGAGGACGGCGGCCACGGTGCCCACCCGGTAGGTCACGAGCGCTGCTCCCACCTCGACGACCTCGTCGTAGATCGTTCCCGCGAACCAGCCTGCGAACGGGTCGAAGGCGAAGATCGCGGGCGTCGAATGGAACCTGACCAGGCTCCAGGCGATCGATCCGAGGTAGATCGCGAGAAAAGCCAAGGAGGCCCTTCGCCGGCTGGCGAACAGCACCCCCATGGCGGCTCCGACGACCGAGGCCAGGAGTGCGCCAGGCACGGCGATCAGCAAGTAGAAGGTCAGTCCCTCGACCCAGTCGCAGTTCGGCACACGCAAGGCGTTCGCGCTCGACAGGACGAGCGGCGGCAGGAGCATGAGGCCCGCCGCGAACAGCGCCGCCCCGACCAGCGTGACCGCGGCGCGCCGCGCGCGGTCGGGGTGCGTGCCGCGCCGAAGGATCTCGGCGGGAAGCCCCGCGCCGACGAGCCCGGCTCCCAGCGAGGCCACGAGCGCCGCCGCGAAAGAGAGCTCGTACCCGAGCAGGTCGAAGAGCGGCACGAGCTGCAGCGCCACGCCCAGGAGCGCGACGACCAGGAGCCAGATCCGGGCCCGCCGCGTTCCAAGCACCAGAGAGGGGATCGAGGCGGCGCTCACGTCGGAGGCGGAACGCTGGAGTGCCTGCCGCCCTCCGGCTCCTTGGGCTCGGTGAGCACGATCGGCAGCACTTCGTCCACCCGGTTCACCAGAACGAGCTCGACCTGTTCGCGGATCTCCGGAGAGATCTCGACGATGTCACGCTCGTTTCTCCTGGGGATGATCACGCGTCGGATCCCCGCGCGGTGCGCGGCCAGGACCTTCTCCTTGATCCCACCGACGGCCAGGACGGCTCCACGCAGAGTGAGCTCGCCCGTCATCGCCACCCGCGGATCGACCGGTGCGCCCGAGAGCATGGACGCGAGGGCCGTGAACATCGTGATGCCCGCGCTCGCGCCGTCCTTGGGCGTCGCACCCCCGGGGATGTGCAGGTGCACGTCGATGTTCTTGAGGAAGTCCTCCGCGATGCCGAGCGCATGCGCGCGCGAGCGGACGAATGCCAGGGCGGTCTCGGCGGACTCCTTCATCACGCCCCCGAGGTTTCCCGTGAGGTGGAGGCGCGCCCTGCCGGGCATCTTCTTCGCCTCGACGAACATGATCGCTCCCCCGGCGGCGGTCAGGGTGAGACCCGTCGCGATCCCCGGCTCGGGCGTGCGTTCGGCCATCTCCGCGCTGTACTTCTCGGGGCCGAGGACGGTCTTCACCAGCTCCGCGTCTGCAGCCGCGTGGACGTCCTCGCCCGACGCGATGCGCACCGCGATCGCCCGGCAGACCGAGGCGATCTCCCGCTCGAGGTTCCGCACGCCTGCCTCTCGCGTGTACGAGTCGATGATGAGGTCGATCCCCTCGTCCGCGAAATCGAGGCGCTCCGGAGTGATGCCGTGCTCGGCGAGCTGCTTCGGAACCAGGTGCTGCCTCGAGATCCGCCGCTTGTCCTCGCGGGTATAGCCGGGGATCTCGATGACCTCCATGCGGTCGAGGAGCGCGTCCGGGATCGTGTCGGCCTGGTTCGCCGTCGCGATGAACAGGACCTGGGACAGGTCGTACGGGAGCTCGAGGTAGTGGTCGGCGAAGACGTGGTTCTGCTCGGGGTCCAGGACCTCGAGCAGCGCCGATGCGGGATCGCCCCGCATGTCCTTGCCCATCTTGTCGACCTCGTCGAGCAGGAAGACCGGGTTGACCGTCCCGGTTTTCTTCATCGCCTGAAGGATCCGTCCGGGAAGGGACCCAACGTAGGTGCGGCGATGCCCCCGGATCTCCGCCTCGTCGCGGACTCCACCCAGGGAGGCCCGTACGAAGCGGCGTCCGATCGCCCGAGCGATGGACCTGCCGAGCGACGTCTTGCCGACACCTGGCGGTCCGATGAAGCAGAGGATCGGCCCCTTCTTGTCCTTCTTGAGCTTGCGAACCGCGATGTACTCGACGATGCGGGTCTTGACCTTCTCGAGGTCGTAGTGATCCTCGTCGAGGACGCGTCGCACGTCGGGTATCTCGATGACGTCCGGCGTCGTGTGCTTCCAGGGTAGCTCGATCAGCCAGTCCAGGTACGTGCGCGTGACGGTGAACTCGGCGCTCGACGGCTGCATGGACTGCAACCGGCTGAGCTGCTTCTTCGCGACCCTGTCCACCTCCGGTGGAAGGTGCAGGTCGCCGATCCTCTCCCTGAGGACATCCAGGTCATCCTCGTCCGCCTCGAGCTCGCCGAGCTCCTCCTTGATCGCGCGCATCTGCTGCCTGAGGACGTATTCGCGCTGGTTCTTCCCCATCTCCTCCTGGACCATCGAGGAGATCTCCCGCTTGACCTTGAGGACCTCGAGCTGCCGGGTGAGAAGCTGGAGGCAGAGCCGGAGCCGGGCCTTGACGTCGATCGCCTCGAGGACGTTTTGCTTCTCGTCCGTGGCGACGGTGAGGTTCGAGGCCACGAGGTCCGCGAGCGCGCCCGGATCGGTGATCTTGTCCAGCATCGTGCTCGCCTCCTTGGGGAGGTTCGGCTGGAGCTGGAGCTCGATCACCTGACGGGCGGTCTCCTTGAGGTTGATCGCGAGCGCATCGACCTCGACGTCCCTGGCCGCCCTCTCGGCCAGCCGGCGCACTCGCGCACGCAGGTAGGGCTCGGACTGCGTGCCCGCGTCGAGCACGAGGCGCGAAAGGCCCTGCAGGACCACGCTGTAATTCGCGGCGCCGAGCTTGATGACCTTCAGGATTCGCGCAGCGGTCCCGACCTTGTAGAGGTCGGCCCAGCCCGGGTCCTCGGTCTCGGCCAGTCGCTGGGTGACGATGCCGATCACCGGCCGCTCGGACTGCAAGGCTTCCTCGATGAGACGCACCGACCGGGGCCGGCCGACGTTGATGGGTACCACCGACGCCGGGAACAAAACGCTGTTCCTCAACGGGAGGATCGGGAGCACGTCGGTCCGGTCCGATGGGCTCTTGCCGCGGGTCTCGTCGGGCATCGTCGGTTCTCTCTTAGTCAATCTCTTTTCCGATTGCCATACGCGGGCGGGATCGATAGAAAGTTGACCTCGAAAGGACGGGTGTCGCAAACTATCCTACATGTAAGGGCGCGTAAGGACACGAGGATTCCCGCGCCATTCGCGGGATGTCGTCCGCAGGAGCCTCGGCGATGCAGGGATTGGTGATGGATCTGGTTCACACAAGGATCGACTCTGGTTCGCGAAACGTGGCCCTCAGCCTGGCAGCCGCCACGCTCGCCGGGTGCAACGGGGCCATATGGGGCAATCTCTCGGTGCTCCTCATCACGTGCGGGATCTTCTTCGGGACCTTGACCCTCGGTCGGCGCGCCATCGCAGACAGATCCCATCCGGCCCAAGGCGCGGTCTCCGACTCGAGAGCGAACCTCTGCGACGCCGGTTCGGCGGCCCCCCACGATCGGATGTGACCGCCCCGCGCGACGGTGAAGGCCTCAAGCGCCTCGAGGACTTCACCGTCTTCGACATCGAGACCATTCGCGTGCTCCTGCGCGGCGGCTCGGTCATCGACTGGCACAGGCTGAACGTCGACGGTCCGGAGGAGGTCGACGAGTTTCTTCGCGTGCAGGAGTTCCGCGTGGGCGAGCAGGCGGACCAGGCGAGACTCGAGCAGATCCAGTCCGAGGCCATCGCGTACTTGCGCCGCAACTTCGACTTTCCGGTTCCGAAGCCCGTCGAGCGCGCCTCGATCGACGAGCTCATGGCCCTGGCAGGCGGCAAGGGCCACAGGCAGGTGTGCGCCTGCTCGATCCTGAAGATCATGCACATCATCCATCACCTCGAGGGGCGCGAGCTCATGTTCGTCCTGCCGCTCTCCGATCAGGAGATCTTCCATCTGGTCGAGGAGAAGGTGTACCGCGTGATCGGCGGGATGCTCGCCAAGGGCTTCCCGATCATCGAGTTTCTGGGCGGTCGAAAGAACAAGGACTCGCTGTACACGAAGCTCTTGTCCAAGCAGCAGACGATCGCGGCCCAGATCTACGACAAGCTCCGGTTCCGGATCGTCACCCGAACGGCCGACGACATCTTCCCGATCCTGAACTACCTGACGCGAAAGCTCTTCCCGTTCAACTACGTCATCCCCGGTGAGACGACGAACACGATCTTCCACTTCAGGGACTACTGCGAGCGGCAGCCGGCCCTCCGGCGCCTCCTCGGCAGGCTGCAGACCGACCTCGACGTGGAGAACGTCCTGACTCCGAGCCAGAACGAGTTCTCCGCGTCGGACTTCAAGATCGTCCACTTCGTCGTGGATCTCCCGGTCCGGCTCTCCGCGGAGCTTCTGGAGAACGCGCCTCCCTCGGCGTGGTCGCTGGGTCCGGTCATCTTCGTGCTCACGGAGATCCAGATCATCGACCGCGAGACGGAGAGCCGGAACGAGCTCGGCGAGTCCAGCCACGCCCAGTACAAGGAGCGACAGAAGCAGGCGGTCATGCGCCGGCTGAAGCTGGGCCTCGAAGGCGAGCGGCGGGGCCGCCGCGCAACGCGCCCTCCTCCGGACAAGCTGTAGGGCTCACGGAGCGGGAGCAACGCCGAGACGGATCCCGGTGAGGCGGGATTGCTCGCCGACTCGGATGTTCGCGCTGTAGTCGAACGTCTCGCCGCTCGGGAGCTTGAAGGTGACGCGGTGCGCGCCGGGGCGCAGGCGAAGCGGGTTGTTCGGGACCACGGGGGTCGTTCGGCCGGTGTCGACGCCGTCGATCAGGATGCGGGCGATGGGATTCGTGCTGATGATCAGCGTCCCGTACTCGGCGCCTTCCTGACCGCCCTGTCCCCTCTCCGCGGGATCGCGGCCCGGCTCCAGCGCGGCGTTCACCTGCGCGGTCGGCGCCTCGCGGGTCAGTGTCACGTCCTGCAGGTGGGCGCGATGGCCCTCCAGACGCAGGGCGACGTGGTGCACGGCGAAGTCGAGGCCGTCGACGACCATTGGCGTGCGGCCGCGCTCGCGGCCGTCGAGGATGACGGTCGCACCTTCGGGGACCGAGCCGACGACCAGCGAGCCCTTCTGTTCGCGGAGCGTGACGGCTCGCGTCTCGAGCCCGCCCGCCACGATCGTCACGTCGAAGTCCTCCGGCACGAACCCGGGCGCGGCGACCTCGATGTGATGCGGTCCGGCGCCGACCGGAATGGAGGCGAGCCGCTCCGGCGGGACCAGCACTCCGTCCACGAGGACACGCGAGCCCGGCGCCGTCACGTCGACACGCAGCGCTCCCTGGGCGGCCGCGGGCTCCAGGAGACCCACCACCAGCTCGACCGCGCCTGCGCCGAGCGTCACGGCCTGCTCGCTCGGCCTGTAACCTGGAGCGATGACCGTGACGGCGTAGATCCGGGGCTCGAGCCCGTCGATCTTCAAGGGCGTTCGGCCACGAGCCTGACCGTCGACCAGGACGTCCGCCTCGGCGACCGGTCGTGCGGCGACCACGAGGGTCGCCTTCAGTCCGCCGTCGAAGCCCGGGCCGAGGCGGTCGACCACCACGAACGTCGCGAGCCCGAGCACCACCAGGGCGAGCGCGGCCACGAGGAGCTTGAGACCGGCTCCGCTCGCGCCCTGGCTCACCGGCATCGGCATCGGGGTGATGGCGGCGGCGGCGGGGAACATCGCCTCTCTGCGCTCGAGGACGCCGCTCGCCCCGCTCGCCATCACCTCCTCGATGGGCCTGAGCGCCTCATCGTCTTCCGACAGGATCACCGTCGGCGCCGCCGGAAGCTCCTCCGGGCTCGAGGGGAGCGACGGTGAAGATGGGCTGGCGAGGAGCGCGTCCTCGTTCGAGAAGAAGATCGTCGTCGGCTGAGCGGCGATCTCGCGGCCCGTCAGGCTGTCCCCGTCCGAGGGGCTCGCGCCGATCTGCGTCGGCTGGTAGTGCAGGTCCTCGTCCTCCGAGACTTCGATGTCGACGGCCTCGGCATCCGGCTCGTCGAGGAGCGGCGTCTTGCGGTCCCAGTCTCCGGTGACTGCGCCGCCGATCGCGGGTCTTGCCCCGGCCCCTGTCGCGTCTCGCGGGATCGGCGGCGGGATCGACGGCGAGGCCGATCCCGGCAAGGGTGGCGGCACGGAGCCCGCGAGGCGGTCCCTGCCGATCCGCGCGTGCTCGTCCATCCGCTCCTTCTCGGACTTGCGCTCGACCGAGAAGGTGGACTTCATGAACTGGGCGAGCTTCTGCGCATTGAACAGGGGCTTGACCGTCAGGAGGTACCGCTGCAGGGCCTCCTGCATCTCGCTGGCCCAGTGGAACCGATCGTCCGAGTCCCGCGAGAGGGCCTTCATGACGATGTCCTCGAGCTCGCGGGGAATGGCCGAGTTGAACTTCGAAGGCGGATCGACGTCCGCGTTGCGCACCTTCTCGAGCGTGGAGAAATCGCTCTCGCCCAGGAAGAGCCGCTCGGACGTGAGCATCTCGTACATGCAGGTGCCGACCGCAAAGACGTCGCTTCGCCTGTCGAGCGGCAGCCCCCTGACTTGCTCGGGTGACATGTACCCGAACTTGCCCTTGAGAACGCCGGCCTGAGTCCGCGTCTGTCGGTGCGCCGCCTTGGCTATCCCGAAGTCGATGAGCTTGACCTCGCCCTCGTAGGAGACGATGACGTTCTGCGGCGAGACGTCGCGGTGGATGATCTCGAGGTTCTTGCCGTCGGCGTCTCTCTTCCGGTGGGCGTAGTCGAGGCCCTCGCAGATCCGGCTGCCGATCCACGCCGCCATCGGCCCAGGCATGTGCTGCCGGAGGCGGCGGTGGCGGTTCATGATCTGCAACAGGTCCTTGCCCCAGACGAACTCCATCGCGATGAAGTGGGAGTCGCCGATGCGGCCGAGCTCGTAGATCGGGACGATGTTCGAGTGGGAGAGCTGGCCGACGATCTTGGCTTCATCGATGAACATCTCGATGAACTCCTCGTCCTCGGCCATCGTGGGCAGGATCCGCTTGATCGCGATGATCCGCTCGAAGCCCTCCACGCCGAACGCCTTGGCCTTGAAGACCTCGGCCATTCCCCCGACGCTGATCCGCTCGAGCAGGAGATACTTGCCGAACGGGATGACCTTCTGGGCCCCCTTCTGTGGCTTCGCCCCCCCACCGAGGCTCTCCACCCCGACCGAGCTCATGCCGTGATGCTATCGAACGGGGTGTCAGTAGCAACGACTTTCTCTCGGATTCTCGAAAGTTCGTGGGAGGTTATGCTCCTCCGAACCACACGCCGGTCCATGTCGTATGGGGCTTCTAGGCCGCGGGCTAGGGCCCCCACGTCCTCTGCCGAAGGCTTGTTTGGGTTCCGCGGCCGCGAAGCGGCCGCGGAACCCTGGCATGCCATGGCACGCCGGGTCATCGGGGCCGCCCCCCGATGACCTCCCGAGCCTCATGCGCCCCAGAGCATCAAGCAGAACGATCTCGCGCCCTGCGACGCAACGTCGAGCTTGATGACCAGTGGTCCGGGCGGAAAGTGGGGAAACGAGTACCCGGCCAGACCTGCGGCATTCCGGAAGGACTTCCGTCCGAGCCTGCGCCCTCCGGCCTCGACCGTGAGCTCGACTGGAGGGCCCCCAGGGCGCTGGGCCGCCCGGTCCGACAAGCCGCCGGCGCCCCGGAAGAGCATCGGTCGCCCCGGCGGCTCCGGATAGGTGATGGCCAGGCCGTCGGTGGAAGGATGGGCGAACACGCAGTCGACCTCGTGGCCGCCGACCGTCATCCGCCGCCGCTCGACGGTCCTCCAGCGGGGTCCGGCGCACCGGTGGCGCCCACCCTCGCGAGGGCACCTCTCGCCGCCGCGCTGCACCGTCGCCTGTTCGAGCTGCGCGATGGCGTCGAAGGTGGCCGCGGCGGGTGAGTACGAGTCGATCGACCCTCCATGACGGCGGCCAGCACCGAAGCGAGCGGACAAGATCGTGCGGACGGTCCGGTCGGCCCCGACGACGAGGACCCGGCGGAACGGTCGGAGCGCTTCGAGCGGCGGGTCCGGAGCGATCACCGCCGGCAGCGGGTCGAACAGATCCACGACCGAGGGGTCGGTCTTCTTGGCGACGAGCACGAGATCCCTGGGCCCCGCGAGCTTTCGTACGCGGCGTGCCACCTCGACCAGCTCCGAATCGCGTGGGCCCGAGAGCGCCATGGCGAGCAGGGTGACCCCCGCGACTCCAGCCGCGACGCTCGCCGCAAGTCTCATCCGACCCATCGCGCGTGCCAGAGGTGCAGGACGAGGAGCGCGAAGAGGACTTTCCGGTGGTCGCGGCGCCCGTTCGTGTGCTCCTCGATGAGCGAGGTCACGCGCGGTGGATCGACCAGTCCCGCCGCGGCGAGGCGGCCGGGAGACAGCGAGTCGAGGAGGAGTGGACGCAGCGGGCCGCGGAACCAGGAGCCGAGAGGGACGCCGAAGCCCTTCTTGGGCCGGTCCGCAACCCCGGGGGGAAGGAGGTCGCGGACGGCGTCGCGAAGGATGCGCTTCATCGAGAGCCCGCGGATGCGCTGGCTCGGAGGGATCGATGTCGCGAACGAGACGACGTCGGGATCGAGGAGCGGCGCCCGGACTTCCAGCGAGGAGGCCATCGAGGCGCGGTCGACCTTCACCAGGATGTCGTCGGCCATGTACAGCTTGCAGTACTGGACGAGGAGGCGGTCGAGAGGAAGACGCGCCCCGGTCCGCTCGAGATGGGCGCGGACGGGGGCCATCGGATCGGAGCGGCGCGCCTCGTCGCGCAGGTGGCTCGCGACGAGGTCGGTGGAGACCTCGGGCGAGACGGCGCCGAGCCAGATCTGGTGGCGAAGGGCGCGATCGTGCGCGAGCCCGGCGAGGAAGCGCTTGAGGGCAAACTCGCCGGAGATGTTCCGGTAGGAAACCGGAAGTAGAGCCTCGGCGAGGCTGCGCGCTCGGTCGATCAGGCCCCGTGGCAGCCAGTCGACGAGGCGCGCGACGCTCTCGGCCTGGAACGTGACGTAGCCCGCGAACAGCTCGTCGCCGCCGTCCCCGCCAAGCGCCACGGTGACGCTCTCGCGCGCGAAACGGCAGAGGAGGAACGTCGGCAGGATCGAGTGATCGGCGAGTGGCTCGTCCAGCACGTCCGCGATGCGGGCGCAGAGGTCCTGGATCCGGCCGGGCTCGAGGCGCTCCTCGTGGTGCTCGGTCCCCAGGTGCCGCGCCACACGCCGGGCGTGCGTGCTCTCGTCGAAGGAGCCATCGCCGAACCCGATCGTGAACGTCCGTACCTTGCCCGCCGCTCGCGTGGCGCACGCCGCGATGGTCGAGGAGTCCACGCCTCCCGAGAGGAGCACGCCGACCGGCACGTCCGCGACGAGACGACGCGCGGTGGCGCGCTGGATACGGCCCAGGAGGTCCGCCGGCTCGCCCGGCGCGTGTCGTTGGGGAAACTCGATGTCCCACCAGCTCCGTGTGTCGACCGAGCCGGCGCGATAGCGCAGTAGGCCCCCGGGCGGGATCTTGAACGCCCCTCTGAAGATGGTCGCCGGCGCCGGGACGTACTCGTGGACGAGATACGCCCGGAGCGCCGATGGATCGATCGCGCGCGACATCGCCGGATGCGCGAGGAGCGCCTTCAGCTCCGAGCCGAAGATCATGGTGCCATCCTCGAGGAGCGCCCAGTGGAGCGGCTTCTTCCCCATCCGGTCCCGCGCCAGGAGGAGCGACCGACTGGTCGAGTCCCACAGGCCGAGCGCGAACATCCCGTTGAAGCGCCCGAGCGCCTCCTCGCCCCAGACCCCGAGGGCTCGGAGCACGACCTCCGTGTCGCCGCTGGTCCTGAACCGCTCGCCACGTCCTTCGAGCTCGCGGCGCAGCTCGGCGAAGCCGTAGACCTCGCCGTTGTACGTCAGGACCTGGCCCCCTCCGGACTCCATTGGCTGTCGGCTCGCGACGAGGTCGATGACCGACAGCCGCCGGTGCCCGAGGCCGATGCCGGGCGCGACGAAGAAGCCCTCGTCGTCGGGCCCTCGGTGGGACAGGGTCCGCGTCATCTTCTCGAGCGCGTCCCGATCGATCGGGCGCTGGTCGGGGTGGGCGATTCCCGCGATGCCGCACATCAGTGCGTCGGGGGGGCTTCCGGCCCCGCTCCGCCGGAGTGAATCCGGCTCCGCTCGGAATTCCGCTCCGCTCCATCGACGAGGTTCCTGGTCTCCCGCACGATGTAAGTCTTCTTGCCCTGGGCCTCGTGGTACGTGCGGATCTGGAGCTCCGCCAGTAGACCCAGGAGCAGGAACTGAACGCCCAGCGTGAAGAGGAAGACCGCGAGGAGCGACAACGTCTGCGGCTGCACCCAGGTCCGCTTCAGGATGAACTGAAGCACGAACGCGAGGGCCGACAGGAGGCCCACGCCGCACAGCCCGATCCCGGGCTTTCCGAAGAAGTAGATGGGCTTCGTCGAGTAGCCCCCGAGGAACGTCACGGTGAGCAAGTCGAGCAGCACCTTGTAGGTCCGCCCAATGCCGTACTTCGATCGGCCCCAGCGGCGCGGGTGGTGGCGCACCTCCATCTCGGCGACTCGCCCGCCCGCCCAGCGCGCGTAGATCGGGATGAAGCGGTGCATCTCGCCGTAGAGCGTGTTGGCTTCGAGCACCCAGCGGCGGTAGGCCTTCAGCGTGCACCCGTAGTCGTGCAGGCTCACCCCGGAGACGCGGCTGATCAGGCGGTTCGCCAGATTCGAAGGAAGTCGGCGGAGGAGCCCGTCCTGGCGGTCCCTGCGCCAGCCCGAGACGACGTCGCACTCCTCGAGGCGCGACAGCATTGCCGGGATGTCGGCGGGGTCGTTCTGCAGGTCGGCGTCCATCGCCACGATGATCTCCCCGCGAGAATGGTCGATCCCGCAGGCCAGCGCCGCCGTCTGGCCGAAGTTCCGTCGCAGCCGGATCACCCTGAACTCGGGGTGCTTCGCGGCGGCCTCGGAGAGGAGCTCGAAGGTCCGGTCGCCCGAGCCGTCGTCGACGAACACGACCTCCACCTCGCCGGCGGAGCCGATGGCGGGCAGACTCTCGCCGATCGTGTCGACGAGGCTCGGGATGGACTCCTCCTCGTCGTAGCAGGGCACTACCAGGCTTACTCGGGGGGCCTTTGGAATCACGACCGCAGTCAAGACGTGCAGAGGGCTAGCACGGGACCACGGGTGGGGTCGAGGAACCTACTGAGCTTTCGGATCTTCGGGCGCGACGCCCATGATCTCGCCGGGGACCGCCGTGAAGGTCAGGCCGACGGAGAGCGAATCGCACCGGCCTTCCGGCTCGACGCACACGCCGCTCTCGCAGCGCTGTCCGGGCTCGCAGTCGTCCGCGATCGTCTCTTCCGTGCAGGAGGTGCCGGAGACCGGACCGGGCCCCACGGCGTCGATGTCGGCCTGGGCGCCGAGCACGCTGCGCACCAGAGCCTCGGGGATGTCCACGTCCTCGAAGTCCATGTTCGCAATGGCCTCGAGGATGGTCTTGATCTGGAGGTAGCCGCCGACGACGCCTTCCGTGATCTCGTCGTCCGAGTAGGCGAACTCGATCTGCGCCTCCTCCACGGCCAGGTCGAGATCCATGCCCGTGGAGAGAGGAACTGTGATCCGGAAGAGCGATGGCTCGGTGGAGAACCGGGCCTCGTGGAAGCGGCCGCGCTCGAACTTGATGACCGCGGACTCGACGTCCTCGACGTCCTCGAGCGAGGACCGGTTGACCAGGAACTGGCCATCGCCCGTAAGGTTGTTGTCGGGGTTCCCCGGGTCGTCGTAGTCCTCGCCCAGATAGAAGTAGAGGGGAACGCTGGGATCGTGGGAGCCGTCGTCGACGTCGAGTAGTCGCATCAACAGCAGCAGCGATCCGTCCGCGATGTTGTCGGCGATCATCTGATCGGGCTCAACGTCGAGGTTCGCGCCCTGGACGATTGCGTCGACCAGCGGGCCGAGCTGGTTGTCGATGCCGCCGGGACCGTCGGCCTTGCCGCAGCCGATCGGGTCGGTGCGCTCCGTCGTGACGTGCTCGTCCAGGTCGAAGCCGTCGGTGATGTCGCCGATCGCGAGCGTGTTCGTGACGAAGACGTGCTCGGCGCCGTCGTCAGGCGGATCGTCGTCCGCGTCTCCGTCCGCGTCTCCGTCGCTGTCCCCGTCCGAGTCGACGTCGATGTCGGTGTCGGAGTCGGCGTCGGCGTCCCCGTCGCCGCCGTCGTCGCCGCCTCCGCAGGCAGCGGTGCTCAGGGCGAGCGGCAGTACCAAGCAAAGAACCAACCATCCCAAGCTTCTTCCAGGGTGCTCCATGAATCGCGCCTCCTGTGGCAGGGCGTGCTCGGACCCGGCGCCCGATGCAAGCCCTGAGCATGAACTTGTACCGCCTCGGGCGCACTCGTGACAAGCCCCTCTCGGCCGCGTCCGGCCTTGACAGCGGGGCGGGCGGGCGGTAGCGCGGTGAGGGCCAGATGGGCGCGCGACCGTTCGTTCACCTGCACGTCCACACGCAGTTCAGCCTGCTCGACGGCGCGATTCGCCTGTCGGATCTCCTCGCCAGGGCGGAAGAGCTCGCAATGCCGGCGGTCGCCATGACCGACCACGGCAACATGTTCGGCGCTCTCGACCTCTACACGCGGGCGAAGGGCAAACCCGTCAGGCCCATCCTGGGGTGCGAGGTCTATCTGGCAGCCGGGCCCAGGTCGGAGAAGTCTCAGAAGCCGGACACGCACCTCGTCCTGCTTGCGACGGACCGTGAGGGGTACCGGAACCTCTCGTACCTCGTCAGCATGGGGTACCTCGAGGGCCTGCAGCAGCGCCCGCGCGTCGACCGGGAGATCCTGGGCGCGAGGAGCAAGGGGCTCATCGCGCTCTCCGGCTGCCTCGGCGGCGCGGTGGCTCAGTCGCTGTTGCACCACGGTCCCGACGAAGCTCTCGCCATGGCCTGCGGGCTCAGGGACCTGTTCGACCGCGACTCCTTCTACCTGGAGATCCAGGACCACGGCTTCCCCGAGCAGGCGCAGGTCAACCGGATCCTCGCCGACATCGGAGAGCGCGCCGGCATCCAGCTCGTCGCCACGAACGACGCTCACTTCCTCGGGAGCGAGGACGCGGCATCCTACCAGGTACTAACGTGCATAGCGGCCGGGCGCACGCTGGCCGCCGACGCCGCCGTCCAGGGCCCCTGGACCCAGATGTACCTCAAGAGCGGCGACGAGATGGCCGCCGCGCTCAGGGAATACCCGAGGGCGCTGGACAACACGCTCGCCATCGCCGAGCGCTGCAGGATCGACTTCGACCTGGGAAAGACATACCTGCCTCGCTACGAGGTGCCGGGCGGCCACGACCTCGAGACGTTCCTGGGGGAGACGGCCACGGAGGGGCTGGAGCGCAGGCTGGCCGAGGCGCGCGATGCCGGACGCGCGGTCGACGATTCCACATACCGGGCGCGGCTGGCGATGGAGCTCGACGTCATCTGCCGGATGGGGTTCGCGGGCTACTTCCTGATCGTCTGGGACTTCATCCGGCATGCCCGGGAGAAGGGAATCCCGGTCGGCCCTGGCCGCGGGTCGGGCGCGGGGTCCCTCGTCGCATGGTCCCTGAGGATCACCAACCTGGATCCAATCCCTTACAACCTGCTCTTCGAGCGATTCTTGAACCCCGAGCGGGTGTCGATGCCCGACTTCGACATCGACTTCTGCATGGACCGGCGGGACGAGGTCATCGAGTACGTCACCCACAAGTACGGCGAGCTGCAGGTCGGCCAGATCGCCACCTTCCACGAGCTGAAGAGCCGGTCCTGCGTTCGCGACGTCGGGCGTGCGCTGGGCTTCGCCTACGCCGAGGTCGACAAGATCGCCAAGCTCGTCCCGGAGCCGGTCCAGGGCAAGACGACCTCCGTTCCCGAGGCGCTCGAGAAGGAGCCGCGCCTCAAGGAGCTCTACGACAAGGACGAGCGGATCAAGACCTTGCTCGACCATGCGATCAGGCTCGAAGGGCTCAACAGGCACGCCGGGATGCACGCCGCGGGCGTCGTGATCGCCGACAAGCCCATGTACGAGTACGTGCCCGTCTTCCGCGGGCAGAACGGGGAGCTGGTCTCGCAGTTCGACAAGGACTTGGTCGAGAAGGTCGGGCTGGTGAAGTTCGACTTCCTGGGGCTCAAGACCTTGACGGTCATCGACATCGCCGTCGATCGGCTCATCCGCAAGCGCCCGGACTCGGGCGACTTCGACCTCGACCGGCTCCCTCTTGACGACGCCGAGACCTACAAGCTCCTGCAGTCGGGCGAGACCACGGGCGTCTTCCAGCTCGAGTCGAGCGGGATGCAGGACCTGTTTCGCAAGCTCCGTCCCGATCGCTTCGAGGACATCGTCGCCGCGGTCGCGCTCTACCGCCCCGGTCCCCTCGAGACCGGGATGGTCGAGGACTACGTCCAGCGCAAGCACGGGCGGACGGAGGTCCGCTACCCGCACCCGATGCTCGAGGATGCGCTCAGGGAGACCCACGGCGTCATCGTCTATCAGGAGCAGGTCATGCAGATCGCCCGCGCGATGGCCGGCTTCACGCTCGGCCAGGCGGACCTGCTCCGGCGCGCGATGGGCAAGAAGAAACCCGAGGAGATGGCCAAGCAGAAGGCCGTCTTCGTGGACGGCGCGAAGGCGAGGGGAGTCCCGGAAGCGAAGGCTCGCGAGGTCTTCGAGCTGCTCGAGGTCTTCGCGGGTTATGGGTTCAACAAGTGCGTCGTCGGCGACACCGTGATCGTCGACGCCGCGACGGGTGAGCGGACGACCGTGGGCGAGCTGTTCCGGAACCGGCGGCCGTTCATCGTCCACGCCCTGGGCGACGACTGGCGCTTGCGCCTGCGCAAGGTGCAGGACGTGGTCACGAACGGGAAGCGGCTCGTCTACGAGGTGCGAACCGCCCAGGGACGGCGAATCCGCGCCACGGCGAATCATCCCGTGCGCACGCTCGACGGGTGGACGACGGTTGGCGAGCTCGAGACCGGGTATCGAGTCGCCGCCGCGCGCCGCTTGTCGGTTTCGGGCAGGGGACGTTGGCCCCGGCACGAGCTCGTCACGCTCGCCGGCCTCCTCTCGGAAGGGAACACCTGCCACCCGAGCTGCCTCTACTTCTTTGGCAACGATCCAGTGCTGGTCGACGACTTCGCGCGGGCGGCAGCGTGTTTTCCGAAGAGCGTCGCTCGAGTGAGCAACCGCGGGGACGGTCGTCTCGAGGTCTGCGTGTCGACCGGGACGGATGCCCGCTTCAGGCCCGGACAGCGGCCATGGAACCTCGGCCGGGATGAGGATGTACTGGTCGAAGGCAATCTGGCGCTGGCCGTGCCACGCCGCTCCGGCGCCTTCGAGTGGGCGAAGGAGCTCGGTATCCTCGGGATCAAGGCGACCGCCAAGCGCGTGCCCGGCCCGGTCTTCGCGCTGGCGGACGAGGACCTGGAGCTGTTCCTCGGACGCCTCTGGTCAGGGGACGGCTACATCGCTGGCGAAACGCAGGCGACCCCCTTCTATGCGACCTCCTCCGAACGGCTGGCTCGAGACGTTCAGCTCCTGCTGTTGCGGCTGGGCATCCCGAGCGGCGTTCACAGCAAGTCGTTCAAGTACCGAGGAGCAGAGAGGGCCGGATTCACGGTGCACCTCGTCGGCGAGCGCTCGGTGGAGGCCTTCCTCGCTCGCGTGACGCCGCACTGCGTCGGTCGCGAGCGGCAAGTCGATCTGTTGCGCTCGCACGTGACCATCACGAGGCGGGGCTGCTCCAGCAAGGACACGATCCCGCCGGCGGTGCGTCGCTGGGTCGACGCGGAGCGTCGCGGCGCAGGCTTGACCTGGCTCGAGCTCGAGCGGCGCTCCGGCGTCTCGACGAAGGAGCTGGTCGGAAATGGATCGCGTGGGAAGCGCGGCTTCCGTCGCGGAACTATCGCGAAGCTGGCCGCGTTCTTCGCGTCGCAGCGCCTCGCAGATCTGGCGGCCTCCGACGTCTTCTGGGACCGCGTCGTGGCGGTGGAGCGCCGCGGCATCGAAGAGACCTACGACCTGACGATCGAGGGGGACCACAACTTCGTCGCCGACGGCCTCGTCGTCCACAACTCGCACTCGGCCGCGTACGCGCTGATCTCGTACCAGACGGCCTATCTGAAGGCGCACTACCCCGTCGAGTACATGTGCGCGCTCTTGACGGCGGACAAGGACAAGACCGAGAAGGTCGTCAGGTCGATCGCCGAGGGGCGGTCGATGGGGATCACGATCCTGCCGCCGGACGTGAACAGCTCCGGCGAGGAATTCACCGTGGTCTATCCGCCCGATGGGTCGAAGCCCGCCATCAGGTTCGGCCTGGGCGCGGTCAAGGGCGTCGGAGGGTCGGCGCTCGAGACGCTGTTCGAGGCCAGGCGCGAGGGCCCGTTCAGAGATCTGTTCGACTTCGCCACGAGGGTCGACGTGCGCAAGGTGAACAAGGGGGTCTTCGAGGCGCTCGTCTGGAGCGGCGCGTTCGACGTGTGCTGCCGCGAGAACGGAGTGAGCCGCGCCCAGGCGCACGCCGCCATCGACGCGGCGCTGGAGCGTGGGCGCGCGCGAGCGAAGGAGCGGGAGAGCGGACAGACGAACCTCTTCGGCCTGTTCGACGCGGGGGCCGTTTCGTCCGGTGCCGGGCGCGGCGAGTACCCGAGCGTCGCCGGCTGGGACTCGAAGACGCTGCTCGCCTACGAGCGGCAGGCGCTGGGCTTCTACATCACGGGGCACCCGCTCGATCGCTACCGGGCGGAGCTCGGCCGCCTCGCGAACACGACGACGGCGGACATCGCGGAGAGGGACGAAGGATCGCAGGTCGTCATCGGCGGCGTCGTCGAGGCCTATCGCGAGAGGGTGCCGAAGACCGGCGGCAGGATGGCCTTCTTCGACCTCGAGGACAGCTCGGGACGCGTCGAGGTGATCGTGCGGACCAGGACGTTCGCCCAGGTCGAGGCGGTCTTGAAGAGCGGCGAGCCGCTGCTCGTCATCGGGGCAGTGCAGGTCGATCGGGAGCGCGAGGAACCGGAGGCAAAGGTGCTCCTGGAGTCGGTCCAGCCCCTGGCGGAGGCGGCTCGGGCGCGCGCCAGGACCGTGCACATCCACCTCGAAGCGCACCGCGTCTCCGACCGCGAGCTTCAGAGCTTGAGGGCTCTGCTCGCGCAGCATCCGGGGCGATGCCCGGTGTCGATCCACATCCGGGTGCCTGCAGCGTCCGACACGGTCCTCACACTCTCCGATGAGCTGGCAGTGGAGCCCGCCGAGGCGCTCCTCGCGTCGCTCGAGCGGCTGTTCGGCGCGACGGTTGCGGAGCTCAGGTGAAAGGGCGAGCTGTGGGTGTGGTGCCCACCCCTTAAGTTGACCGGCTGGGGGCCGAAGAAGTTAGATCGAGAAGATGCCTCGCGGTGTAACCAGAGGCGCGATCGTCCTCACCATCATTCTCCTTTCGGGTCGCACGCAGGCGGAGTCGGGGCTCGTGAACCTGCACCTCGAGCCGGCCGTGGGGCTCCTCGTCACGGCTCCGCAGTCGGACCGCTTCGGAGTCGGCGGTGGCGGCGCTATCAAGCTCGAGATCGCCCCGGGCGAGCGGATCGGCTTCCAGGTGATGGCTGCCGCGATGGCGTTCCGGGACGGGACCAGCCCCGACCCGGCGCTCGGAGTCGTGGACCCCGGCGCGGGCGGGCTGATGATGGCGGGAGGCGGCGTTCGCCTGCGACCGTTCAACGACCACGGCGGCTACGCGATCCACGTCGGCGGAGCGGATCACCACCGGGGCAACCTCTTCGGGAACCTGTGGCTGGATGCCGACGTCGGGTACGTCAGGACCGGCCCGAAGAACAGGCTGGGCTTCGACGCCGCGATCGGCCTCGAGCTGTCGGTGATGGACGGGCTCCAGGTGGGCCCGTACGCGAAGTACCTCCAGGTCGTGGAGATGGCGAGCCAGCTCGAGCCCGAGGACGCACGGATCGTCCTCGCAGGGCTGAGCTTCTCCGTCGGCGGCGGCGCCGTGCACCCGTCCGACCGCGACGGCGACGGGCTCATCGACGAGGTGGATCGCTGCCCCGACGACGCCGAGGATCCGGACGGGTTCGAGGACGAGGACGGCTGCCCGGAGCTCGACAACGATCACGACGACATCCCGGACAACCGCGACCGATGCCCGCTGGTGCCCGAGGATCCCGACGGCTTCGAGGACCACGATGGCTGCCCCGAGCCGGGCCCGGCGCAGAACCCCGAGGTCCCGGTGCCCGAGACGCGCACCGAGGAGCGAGACGAGGAGGCGGACATCCTGCTCGAGCAGCGGGTTCACTTCGATACCGCAAAGGCACGGGTGCGCACGCGATTCCGCCCGCTGGTGCGGCAGGTCCAGGCGCTGATGGACGGCCACCCCGAGTTCCTGAGGATCCGGATCGAGGGGCACGCAGACGAGCGGGGAACGCGGGCCTACAACCAGTGGCTGTCGACCGAGAGGGCGCGGAGGGCCGCGGTGGTGCTACAGAGGTACGGCGTGGACCCTGCCCGGATCGAGATCATCGGCTACGGGCGCGACAGACCGCTCGCGCCCGGCCGATCGGAGCGCGCCCTGTACATGAATCGCCGGGTGGACTTCCGGATCATCCTCGTCCGCCGCCAGGTGCAGGTCGGGGGGCCCGAGGCTGCGCCTCCGATCTCGGACGAGCCACCCGCCGGCCCGGCCGCGCCGGCGGCGTCGGACGAGCCGCCGGGCGCCGGCGAGGAGCCTGCGCCTCCGAGCGAGAGCGATGAGGCGAGCGAGCGATGAGTTGCCCGAGAACAGGCGACAGGCGACAGGCGACAGGCAACGGGCAACCGCCGCCGGCGCTTACCCTGGTATTGGTCGTCGCCGTCGTCTCGGGATGCTCGCTGGACCCGATCGTGGGTGGCGAGTGCGTGCCGGGACTGATCGACTGCGGCGGACGCTGCGTCGATCCCAAGCTCGACGATGAGAACTGCGGCGGCTGTGGCAACGTCTGCATCCAGGGCGGCGCGTGCGTCGCGGGGGCTTGCGTCGGGGGCGGCTGCGAGTTCCCGGAGACGTGGTGCGACGGGGCCGCGTGCGCGGACCTGTCGAGCGACCCCGAGAACTGCGGCGAGTGCGGCAACAGGTGCGACGAGGGCGAGCGGTGCGCCTCGGGCGAGTGCGTGGGCGACTGTCCCGAGGGGCTCTTGGACTGCGACGGCGCATGCGTCGACCCGCGAGAGGATCCGGCGAACTGTGGCGACTGCGGGGCAGCGTGCGAGCCGGGCGAGTATTGCGTGGATGGCGAGTGCGCAGGGGGCTGTCCAGAGGGTCTGGTGGAGTGCGGCCGGATGTGCGTCGACACGGGCTCCGATCCCGCGAACTGCGGAGGCTGCGGGCAGGCCTGCGACGACGGCAGCGTCTGCGTGGCGGGAGTCTGCGTCGAGTGCGACCTCGACGAGGTGCGGTGCGACGACGAATGCGTCGAGCTCGACTCCGACCCCGATCACTGCGGCGGATGCGCGACGAGGTGCGAGGCGCTGGAGGAATGCCAGGATGGCACGTGCGTCCTGCCTTGCCCGCCGGAGCTGCACGATTGCCGGACGGGCGCGTGCGTGGACTTCCAGACCGATCCCGACCACTGCGGATCGTGCGACACGGTCTGCGGTCCCGACGAGAGCTGCCAGGCCGGTAGCTGCGTCGATCAGTGCGGCGAGGGTCTCAGGGCGTGCAGCCGTCAGTGCGTGGACGTCACGACCGATCCCGATAACTGCGGCGACTGCTCGATCGTCTGCGACACCGGCATCTGCGAGGAAGGTCGATGCCGGGCAGGAGCGATCGGACACGTCGTCGCCGTCGGTCACGACTACGCGGTGACCCGCCGCGACCAGAGCCGGATCGTGGGAAACGCCGTCTTGATCGCGCAGGGGACCCTGCAGGTCCTGACCTACGCGCAGTACGCGGATGCCGACTCGGCGCGCAACGTGGTCGACGCGGTGACCTCGACGGCGACCGATGCCTCCCGCCAGGTGACCTTCACCGAGCTCGAGGATCCCCAGCTCCTCGAGGCGGACCTGGTCAACTACGACGTCCTGCTCCTGTTCGCGCAGACCTCGGCCGAGCCGGACACCCTCCAGGCGCTGGGAGAGCTGTGGAGCGGTGCGCTCGCGGCCTTCCTGGCGCGGGGCGGCGTCGTGGTGTTCGTCGACTGGTCCGAGGGTGACGCTCTCGGCGGGACCTACCGGATCCTGAACGCGGCGGGCCTGATGACGATCGACGGGATGGTCGATGTCACGGGCGACGAGCTCCTTGTCGTCGGGGCCGGCGACGCCGTCGCCACGGGGATGCAGGCGAACTACCGCGGCGAGCGGCACACCGTGCGGTTCCTCTCGGAGGAGGCCAATGTCGTGGTTGCGAACGACGAAGGACCCGTCGTCATCCACAAGGTCTTCCTCCCCTGACGAATTGCGCGGTTGTGGCTGAGACGCGATTGATTTCAGGTGGTTGCGGAGGGGGTGCGTGTCCCCGCTTCGTCCGGCTCCGCTGCGCCTAGCTCCCAGTAGCCCGAGGCGATGACGGTGGTGCTGATCACCGAGCCGACGGCCGCCGCTCGGTAGCCGCTGCCGGGAGCGGCGACCGGGTCGCGCTCGACGACGAGCCCCTCGGCGTAGACGGCCGCGCCGGGAGGGATCCAGAACTCCTCGAAGCGTAGGCCCGGGATGCTCGCGAGGTCCGGTCGCTTGAGCGCCGCCAGACCCCGGGGGATGCGATCGGCAGCGTTCGAGGCGGTCCCGTCGGCGCGCTCCGGGGCCCAGCGGAGGACGGCTCCGATCGGGTCGACCCGCAGCGCGCCCGAGCGGGTGCGCAGGAGGAACTCGTCCCGCGAGGTGGCGACGAGGAGGATGCGTCCGAGAGTGCGGACGATCACGCGGTACAGGACGCAGGGCATGTCGCCGAACGGAGTCTTCATCGGCACGAGCGGCAGCGCTCGGCCCACGGTCGAGAGGCGCTCGCCCGGCCTCGGAGCCTCCGCGCCGCGCCGGGCGACGGCGCGCGCCGCCCTGAGGACCTTGCGGCGCGTCCATGCGTCGCCCACCGAGAACGATCCGGTCACGGCGCCCCACAGGGCCAGCGGCACGCCGAGCGCGACGCCGATTGCTATGACCAGCTCCATCTCCCTTAGCCTAGCATCCGGAGGAGCTTCCATAAGTCCGTCGAAAAGTTGACCCGGGCTCCCGCTCGCCCGTACAGCCCGTTCATGGCCATCGCACTGCAAGGATGCTCGGTCTGTGGGCGGCACTTCGAGGTGCGCTTCCGCTACCAGATCGAGGAGCGCGGTGGCGCCATGTCGTACTTCTGTAGCCAGAAGTGCCATGAGATCAGCCTCGACTCCCCCGACGCCGCGTCTGGCGACGGCGCCGACAGTCGGCCCGTCTGCGGCGCCTGCGGCAAGCGCTTCGAGCTTGCCTTCGTCTACCAGGTCGCGTCGGTTGGCGGCGAACGGCGCTACTTTTGCTCCGAGGCTTGTCGGGGCAACGGAATCGCGCTCCCCGCACGCCGGACGACCGATCCGCGCCGTATCGCCGTCTTCAACCACAAGGGCGGCACGGGCAAGACGACGACTGCCGTGAACCTCGCGGCCGGGCTCGCCGAGAGGGACAAGAAGGTCCTCCTCGTCGACACCGACGCGCAGGGCAACGTCGGCGTTTCCCTGGGCGTGCGCGGGGAGCGGAGCCTGTACCACGTGATCGTCCTGGGGATCCCTCCCGACGACTGCGCGGTCCCGATCCGGCCGAGCCTCGACGTCTTGACCTCGAACGAGACGCTGGCGGCGGCCGAGATTTACCTGGCGAGCCGGCCAGCGCGCGATCGTGTCCTTCGCGACCGGCTCGTCGGGACGGAGTCCTACGACTACGTGGTCCTCGACTGCAGCCCCAGCCTGAACCTCTTGAACCAGAACGCGCTCGTGTTCTCGGACGCGGTCCTCGTGCCGGTCTCCTGCGACTACCTTTCGCTCGTCGGCGTCAAGCAGGTCCTGAGGACGATCAAGAACGTCAACGAGCTCCTCAAGCACCCCGTCCGGATCTTCGGGGTCCTGCCGACCTTCTACGACGTCAGGAACCGCATCTGCCGCGACTCGGTCGACGCGCTGACCCAGCACTTCGGCGATCGTGTCCTCGCCCCGGTGCGGGTCAACACGCGCCTGAAGGAAGCCCCCATGGAGAAGAAGACCATCTTCGAGTACGCGCCCGATTCGAATGGCGCGCAGGACTATCTCGCACTGGTGGATGCCGTCCTCGCCTCGGAGGGAGCGGCTCACCAGGAGGCGGCGAAAGGAGCGGCGTGATGGCAACGGAACCGAGAGGTGTCGCCTCCGCCCTGAAGGAGCCGGAGGAGGTCTCGCGGATCCTCCGCCAGGAGTACTACGGTCGTCCGTTGGCCCCGGGCCCGGCGCCCATGCCGGCCCCGGCTCGAGGGCGGGGCACGCCGCCTCCGGCCACGAAGCCCAAGCCGGAGCACTACAAGATCGTCTGCATCTCCCTTTATCGCGAGGACCTCGAGCACGTCGACGGTCTCGTCCGGGCCCTCAAGGACCGGGGGCACACGAAGGCAAACCGCTCCAGCGTGATCCGCTTCGCGCTGCAGTCCGTGGACGTCAGCAAGATGCCGAAGGCGTACTGAGAGAGTTTGGCGGGGTCACCGACTCATCCCCGGAACTTCTCGACCGAGACGTTCATGGCCTCGGGCTCGAGCAGGATCTCGGCGGCAGCTTCCTTGTAGGCGGCGGTCACGGCGTCGTTCATCGTCGCGCCCGTTTCGACGATGTGCCGGCACACGCCCTCGAGCTTCATGAACTGTTCGTACCGCTCACGGAACTCCTCGGCCGAGTACTTCTTGACGAGGTGCTTGCCCCACTTGCCGTACTGGCCGACCTCGCGGTGCCCCACCAGGGATTCGTAACGCGCCAGGTACTCCTGGTAGGCGATCTCCGGGTTCGCGTCGGCAGGCATGGCGGTGATTATGCCTGCTCCCCGCGCGGATGTTCAACGCCCGCGCCGTTCCCCTCAGCGGCGCCTGCGGCGGCGCCGGCGCGCGTCCTCGAGCATCCAATTGGGCTCGCCGCGGGCGCGGCGGGCACCGCGACGTCGTCGCGGCTGCTGCTCCGTAGCCCGGCGAGCGCGCTCCAGCGCCTCGGCGGGAACGCCGGCCTCGTCGCGCGAGCGGCCGGGCGCCAGCCCGGGGGAGTCCGCGGCAGGCTCGGCTGGGCCGCGTCGCCCGGCACCTGGCGCGTGCCCTGCCCTCGCGGGCCGGGAAGGGCCCGCGGGGGCGGGGGGCTCCGGCTCGGTCGCGGCGGGCCCGGCGGCAGGGACGCTCGCCTCCGGCCGTTCCTCCGTGTCGACCTCGTCCCTGTGGGAGGGGTCGGCTGGCTGCCAGCTTTCGCCGGAATCGGCGGTGACCCACAGGACGGCAGCGCCTCCCGCCACCCCGTGGGAAGAGTCGAGGAAGCGGGGCCTGCCGCCGCTCGGCGCGGCGAGGATCCGCGACCACGTGCGACCGGCGTCGGACGAGCGGAACGTCTGCCCGGCGTCGGTCGTGAGGACCGCGTGCCGGTCGTCCACGAGCTCGAGCGAGGTGACGGGCACGTCCGTCGGCAGCGCGACGCTCTCGAACGTCGCTCCGCCGTCCTCGGAACGGACCAGGCGCGCGCGGCCTGCCGCGAGGATCGTGCGGCGCAAGGCGGCGACGGCGGTGTACGGACCGGCTGGGGCCCCGAAGGGATCGAAGCTCGCGCCACCGTCGCGCGAGCGAACGAGGGAGCCCCCGTCGATCGCGAGGACATGGAGCGGGTCGACTGGCGCGAAGTCGGAGAACGCGGCCTCGCGCGGCGGCACGCGCGCTCGAAACGTACGGCCCGAGTCCAGCGTCATGAAGATCGCGCCCACCTCGCCGTGCTCGCGAAGGCCCAGGAGCCAGCCGCTCGACGAGGACCCCGCAAACGCCAGCTTTCGGTAAGAGAGGTCGGCGGGCACGTCGACACGGGACCAGGTACGGCCGCCGTTCGTCGAGCGCAGGACCCAGCCGTCTCCCGCGACGAGGAGCGTCCTGCCATCGAGCGCGGCCGCAGCGCGCGCGTCGCGGAGGCGGAACGCTTCGAGGTCGGCCACGTCCTCGAACGTGCGGCCTCCGTCGCCGGTTCGGGCCACCGAGCGGACGATGCCGTCGAAGGTCCGGACGGCGATTCCCCGCTCGCTCGAGGCCATGTCGACCGGATCGAGGACGAGCGACAACGACCGGGCCAGCGCGGGCGCGGGCACCAGGAGCAGCACGACGAGGAGCCGATGAATCACGCCCGCTCCTCAGTCGCCGTGACGCCGTAGCTCCTGTTGCCCTCATGGGCGTCGCCGTCGCCGGTCGCCGAGGAACGAGCGAGCGGAGGCCGATTCACTCGGCCGTAGCGAGCGATCGCTCGGAGCGTCACGGCGGGGGGGCCCGCGGGGGGGTCGCAGACCCACCCGCGCTCAATAGCTCACAGACCCGGTCGAGGATCCGGTCCGCGAGATCGTCCTTGGACATGCGGGCGAGGGCCTGCACGCCCTCCCGAGACACGAGAAGCGCCTCGTTCTCGGCGCCGCCGAACCCGACCTCCGCGCGGTTCGCGACCACGAGATCGACCTTCTTCTTCTCGAGCTTCTGGCGGGCGTTGGCCTCGAGGTCCTCCGTTTCGACCGCGAACCCGACAAGGACGGGCAGGCGTCCGCCGTCGCGCCGGGCGCCGAGCTCGGCGAGGATGTCGGGATTGGGCACGAGGTCGAGCTGCGTGGTTCCGACGTCACGCTTCAGCTTCGACGGCGACGGTGAAGCGGGCCGGTAGTCTGCCACCGCCGCGGCCATCACGACCACGTCCGCCGAAGCGGCCGCGCGGGCCAGCTGGTCTCGCATCTCGAGAGCTCCGCGAACGTCCGTTCTTTCCGCGCCGGGCGGGGTCGCGAGGGATGTCGGTCCGCTTATCAGCGTGACCTTCGCGCCGCGCCTCGCCGCGGCCTGGGCCACGGCGTAGCCCATGCGTCCGGAGGACCGGTTGCCGAGGAAGCGCACCGGATCGATGTCCTCCACGGTCGGGCCGGCGGTCACGACGACCGCGCGTCCCTCGAGGTCCCGGCGCAGGCACCGCTGGGCGGCCTCGACGATCTCGAGCGGCTCGGCCATGCGTCCTTCGCCGACCCAGCCGCACGCGAGGTCGCCGACGCCGGGCCCGATGGTCTCGAACCTGCCGTCCTCGAGCAGCCGCCTGAGGTTCGCCTGGACGATCGGATTTCGCCACATGTTGACGTTCATGGCCGGCGCGAGGAGCGTCCTCGCGCGCGTCGCGAGAAGGACGGTCGTGACGACGTCGTCGCCCATGCCGGCCGCGATCCGGGCGATCAGATTTGCCGTCGCTGGAGCCACGATGCACAGATCGTTCTCGTCGGCGAGCCGGATGTGCCCGATCTCCGCCTCTTCCGAGGCGTCCATCAGGCTCGTCGCCACGCGACGGCCCGAAAGGGCCTGGAACGTCAACGGCGCCACGAACGACTGAGCCGCTCTGGTCATCGCGCAGCTCACGATCGCCCCTCGCCTCACGAGCTCGCGGCAGAGCTCCGCACTCTTGTAGGCGGAGATCCCGCCCCCGACCGCGAGGAGCACACGAACGCCTTCGACGCTGCTCACTCGCCGGAGACTACCGCGGCCCGCCGGCCTCCGCCACGCCAGGCTTCGCCGGCACCACGCACGACTGGCTCGCCCCAGGCCGCGAGGGGGCCACGATCGGGACGCGCGGGACCGCAGGCGCCACGGCCGGGGGATCGGTCCTCGCCTGGGCGCCCACGAGCGCCGCGGTCCCCGCCGCCAGCGCGAGCGCCGTGGCCATGACCCACGCCAGGCGGCGGCGACGTCCTTTCGCGGGGAGGATGGCGGTCGTGGCGACCAGCGTGGGCACCTCACGCGTCGACCGCCGTCCGATCGGGGCCGCCCCGAGACCCACGGACCTTTCCTGCGAAGCCTCCTGGTCGAGGAACGGCGAGAGCGCCTCGATGAACTCGCCGGCGGTCTGGAAGCGGGCGGCCGGATCCGGCGCCATTGCACGCGCGACCACGCTCGCGATCTCCGGCGGCAGCCAGGGAGCGACGCGATCGATCGGCACGGGATCTCGCGTCGCGATCGCGGTGAGGAGCTTGGGTCCGTCGCCCTCGAAGGGCAGCCGCGTCGACAAGAGCTCGTAGAGCAGGACGCCGGCGGCGTACAGATCGGTGCGGCCGTCGACGGGGCCACCGGATGCCTGCTCCGGCGACATGTAGACGGGCGTCCCTACGACCTCGCCATCCGAAGGGCACCTGCCGTCGATCCGCTTCGCCGGGAACTTCGCGACGCCGAAGTCGAGGATCTTGACCACGTCGCGACTGCGAGCGGTCGTCGCCAGAAAGACGTTCTCGGGCTTCAGATCGCGGTGGATGATTCCGACCTCGTGCGCGGCCTCGAGGCCACTCAGGACCTGGACGACGATTGCGACCGCATCGGCGGTCGGCAGCGGTCCTGCCTCCACCAGCCTGTCGAACAGGCACTCGCCCTCCAGCCGCTCCATGACCATGTATCGCGCGCCGTCGCGGTCCCGACCCATGTCGAGGACGTCGACTACGTTCGGGTGCCCGATCCGGGCCGCGGCCTGGGCCTCCTGCTCGAAGCGCTCGATCGCATCATGGGTGAGGGCCTGATCGGGGTGCAGCAACTTGATCGCGACTCTCCGCCCGATCGCGAGGTTCCATCCATCGTACACGGTGCCCATGCCGCCCGTTCCGAGGCGGCCCACGATCCAGTACTTGCCGTCCAGCATCCGGCCGATCGTCGGATCGGCAGGATGCTGTGCGGGTTGCGGCTGCTGCGGATCCAGGCTCATCGCAACGGGTGCCCCGGCTCGTCGAGGTGCCGGGCCCCGACGAGTGAGCGCGCTTCGTATCAGCACCTTCCGTGCCCCGCCGCATGACGTCGCGCACGGCTTGCCGAGCCCGCGCCCTTGCCACGCGATCCACTCTTGCCGTGGCGAAGTGCCACGTGGGGCGGTCGTGCACCTCGACGAACCCGGGTGCGAATTGCGACCAACCGGTCCGCGCATTAGCTTCGGATACGTGGCGACGAAGGCGCACTGGTTCGTTCTGTTCGAGGAGCAATCGGCCAGCAGGAGACACGAGGCCAGGCGCCGGAAGCGGCCACGAACGGTCACCCGGAAAGATCCGGTGGACACGTCCTTGCCTGGCGTCAGCGCGACCGACCGCAGGGTCGGCATCCTTCACACCGCGCAGCGCAATCGGGCACGTCGAGTCGACAGGCGGGGCGCGTCGTTCGACCTGGAAGACTCGTTCGAGCGGCCCACGCGGAAATCCACCAGGGACGGCGATAATCGCTCGAAGCCTGACTCGAACTTGAAGCGCCGCCGGACACGCGCGCTCGACTCGCCCGGCCGGCGGGCGATCCACGACGCGGGGCACGATCACGTCCTCGACGCGATGGTCCACGCCCCGCGGAACCAGCTCTTGCGCGCACCCGGCCGGGAGACCCCGCCCCAAAAACGACTCGCGCCGAGGCGCAAAGGCGCAAAGGGCCGGAGGCCGGATCAGCGCTCCACCTAGTGGCTCGCGGCGCAGATTCGGCCAGGGGTTGGGGGCCGGCGGTGGCCAGATGGTGGCCGCTACTTCCGGACGAACAGGCAACAGGCAACAGGCAATGGCAACGGGGAACCGCCGGATCAGATCGCGGAGTGCGGTCCTCGGCGCTCGAAGCCGTCCAACCAGGCTCTGTTCCGAAAGTGCGCCGTGGCCGCCCTGGAAGGACCGCTTCGTTTTCGCGCGCGAGCTCGTCG
>JACPQR010000193.1 GCA_016190375.1 Deltaproteobacteria bacterium | reverse complement strand
GGCAACTGGCAGCCGCCGGACGCACGCGCTGCTCATCCGGGTCCGGAATTGCCCGTCGCCGGCTGCCTGTCGCCTGTTCAATCCCTGCCCGTCCGGATCCCGGCTTGGCAAGAAACCGGATGGGCATGCATTGAATGACCTCTCAGGCCGCGGCCAGGGTCGTGGGCTTGACCTCGGGCTCGGCGGAGCTCGCGAAGAGAAGCAAGGCGTGGCGCAGATCGCGCAGGAGCCCGGCGTGGCCGTCTGGACCGGGAACGATGATCGCCACGCACGACGACCCATCCTTCGACCGGTAGCGCTCGACCACGCCGCGGAGCCTCGGTATCAGCCGGTGCGCGGCGGTTCCCGCACGGGTGCGGATCAGAACGGCGAGCGTCGGCGTCCGGCACCAGACCTCCGTGCAGAGCTCGATCGCGCCCAGACCCTCCGGCGCCTTGAACGGCACGAGCCGGAGCCTCAGCTCGTCGATGGCCCCGCCGCCGATCTCGCGGCCGATGATCGACAGCTCGCCGCCTCCCGCGCGCGCGAGGAGGTTCCTCGCCCTGCGACCGTGCCTGGCGAGCATCCGGGCCGACAGCGCGCCGAGATCGGGCGGAAGCTGGCGACGCGTGCCAGTCAGGAAGAGAGGCACGAGCAGAGCGAGCGCGTCGACGGGAAGGAGAAGGGCAAGCCGCGCCTCGTCCTCGGGCAGGCGGAGGGCGGCCGCGACCGCCGCTCCCGCGAGGAGCGTGAGGAGGACCGCACCGCGAGGGCAGGTCGCGTCGAGGACCGACGCAAGGCGCCGGCGCCGGCGCACATCCTGACGAATTCGCTCGGCCACGGCCTCGGGGCAGAGGTCGATCCATGTGCCCGGGGCGCGAGCGCCGACCGCGACGCCGAATCGGCGGGCGCAAAGGAGCGCCCCGAGGAGGATCGCCGCGGTGCCGGGTGCGGCCCAGCCCGGTCTCCAGGCGCCGAGCGCGAAGCCCGCCGCGACCAGGGCCGCCGCGAGTGCCAGGCGCGGGACTGCGCCGAGAGCCGGGAGCACGTCGAGCGCGATCGCGCCGGCGCGTCGCGCCACCCCGCGCGTTCCCAATCGCTTGAGGGCCCCCAGGAGAACGACGAGCGCCGCGACTCCCACCGGCGCGAAGGGCGCCGCGCGCGCAGCCAGGCTCCGCTTCGCCGGGAGGCTCCCTGCCGCGACGCCGGCAGGCTGTCTCGAGGGCGCGATTTCGTCCTTCTCGACCAGCGCCCGGACTCCGAGGGACGTCCACCGTGGCAGGCGGAACCTCGAGACCGTCACCCGCGAGTGCTGCGCGTCCCGAGCGGTGACCGTCTGGCTGCCACGCAGGTCCGTCCCTTCCGTTCCGGGCCGCTCGTCACCCGGCTCGGCCCGGGTAGGCGCGTGCATTTGAGGCGCGGAGAAGGAATCGAGGACGCTGCGCACCCTGGCGGCAGGGAAGGGGAGATCGAGCGAGGCAGAGACCATGCCCAGGCCGTGACCCCAAGGAGGCGTGGCCCAGCCGTAGATGGTTCCCTCGTCGGTGCGCTCGATCTCGACGCGTGTCGCCCAGGCCAGCTCCACCACGAGCTGCCCGCGCCCGACGCCGTGCTCGCCTTCGAGGTCGATCCAGAACGATCCCCTGTCCTGGCGGGTGCCCTGCCGGATCCGCAGCGGCCGCGTCGCCCCGGACCCCTCGATCGCGCGACTTGCCGCCTGGTCCATCCGGGCGTCCTCGGGCATCCCTGACAGCGTGAAGCCACGGAACGAGCCCGCCTCGATCTCGAAGACGATCCGGTACGAGACGATCGCCTTGCCGTCGGCCTCCACCTGGACGCGAGCCTCGGCCGTCAGCGGGCGCGCCTCCGTCCAGCCTTGCGCCGCCGCAGGCCAGAGGAAGCAGACGAGGAGCGCACGGACGTGCACGCCACTCGCTAACACCGGCCCGCTCGATCGCGCAAAATATCGACGAAGCGGGGCCTCGCCACGGCCAACGAGGACGATGTCTTCGTCCACGCAGCCCTGACGGACCGGCCACCGCACCCGCGAATCATGCTCGGGGTGCAACCGAGATCTCGAGCTCGTGCAGGATCAGCCGCCGGAGCGCGAGCTCGGAGCGCTGGAGCGCCGCTCGAGGCGTCCGGTGCCCCGCGCGCGTGGCCGAGCCCGGGACGACGATCTGCTCGAGGAGACGGGCTCCGTTCCACACACCGAGCCGTGCCTGACTCTCGGCGAACGCAAGGTCGCGGTCGAAGAAGGTGCGGCGCTGGATGACGCCGCGCACCGCGAGCCTCCCGGCGGCGTGCGGGGAAGTGAAGACCCGGGCGCAAAGAGCCTCCACGTCCGCCGTGATCTGGGGCTCGTCGTCTATCTGCACGTCGACCGCGAGGCGGCTCGCGGCGACGGCGCGCCGGGTCTCGAGCTCGGCGACGATCTCGGCCGTTCGGTAGAGCGTGACGGACCGCCCGTCCACGGCCGACGCCTCGAGCTCGATCGCCAGCGCGCGCATGGCTGCGGCGGAAGCGCGCCTCGAGGCGTCCCAATCGGCTACCGGGTCTGCGCGAGCTTCCCCCAGCGCGGCGCGGATCGCCGCGTCGAGCGGGATCCGGCCGGTCCTCAGCCGGGCGGCGTACCGAGCTCGATCGAGCCCGAGCCTGACCCTCACCCTTCCCGAGCGGTGCTCGACGGAAAGCCGGCGGGCGAGCCCGCCCTGGTCGAACGATGCGTCGACGTCGATCGACTGGACGATCGAGGAGGACGCGCGGACCTCGTCGCCCCGACGGTGAGCCATCGCGGTCCGCGAGGTGAACGAGACCACGCGCGCCCTGATCTGGACAGCCAGGTCGGCCAGCGCCGCCCCGTGCGCCTCCGCCAGGGTGGGTCCTTCGCCCTCGCCCACGAGGTTGCCGCGGGTGCCGATCGCGGGCGCCGGAGGTGGCGACCTGCCGGCGCAGCCGGCCAGGCCGAGGGCCACGAGGAACGCCGGGCGCATCAGCCACGCGGATCCAGCGCCCTGACGCTCTCGCGCAGGCTCCTCAGCAGCTCGTCGTGCCGGAGCTGCATCCTGCGGCGCCGCGCCTCGTGCTCGGATCTCTGCGCGATCTGCGACGCGACCGCCTCCGGATCGAAGGCGACTACCAGCCGGACGTAGACGCGCCGCGGGTTCTCGCGGTCGGGGCTGTAGTACGTCTCGACCGGTCGCGTGCCCGACAGGATCATCTCGGTCACCTGCTCGGAGACGTCCGAGACCACCGTCTGGCCCAGGACCTGGCCCGTCTCGTGATCGCGCATCGCCTCGCTGGTCCTGGCGACGACCCGCCTCACCCAGGTCCCGAGCTGGGTCGCGACCTGGTTTCTGGCGTCGGCCTCGGCGTCTGCGCGTCCGAGCGACACGTCACCTCGTACCAGATCGCTCGTCCCGACCGCGGCGAGGACCACGCCGTCGTCGTCGGCCACTCCGAGCATGGGCTCCTCGATCCAGGCGGGCCCACTCGTGGTTGTCGAAGCGCAAGCCGCGAGTAGGAAGATGGTGAATGTTCCGAGCCGCATCAGTCGGTCTCCTTGTTCCGTTCAAACCTCGACGGCCGTGTTCAGGATTCACCCGCGCGAGCCGCTTTCCGCGACTCTCTCGATCACCGCATGCCTCGAGTGCAAGCGTCGCGCCGCGTCCGGGCTCGGGGGTCCTCGGGGCCGCTTTGCGGCCCCGAGGACAGGCGCGCCATGGCATGCCCGGGTCCCGCGGCCGCCAAGCGGCCGCGGGACCCAAACAAGCCCCTCGAACCCACAGGATCAGTTCTGCCGCAGCGGCACGGGCATGAAGAGGAGGACGAAGAGGATCATGCAGACGATGCCGACGACGCGGCGGCCCGGCGACAGCGGCTCGGGGCCCGTCGGCGGGTGGTTCTTGCCCGCCAGTCGCCTGAGGACTCCGAGGGCGAGGGCCCAGACGAGCCAGTTCGCGCCGGCGGTGAAGGCCTCGATCAGCCGGTCGCCGGTGGCGCCCGCGCGACGCGCGACGAGGCCATTGTAGAGGCACAGACCGATCCCCAGCGGAACGAGGCCGAGGTGGACGAAGCGCGAGATGCGATCCTGGCCCCGACCGACGAGCGCGTAGGCGACGTGGCCCCCGTCGAGCTGTCCGATCGGCAAGAGGTTGATCATCGTGATGAACAGTCCGATCCAGCCGGCGAGCGCGACCGGGTGCAGCCAGACGTCGTGGCCGTCCGGGATCGGTCCGACGACGATCCGCTTGATCAGGAGGTAGAGGATCGACTGCCCCTCCTGCATCCCCACTCCCGGCGTGATCGGGGCCACGTTCGACCAGAGAAGACCCAGGACGAGCACCGGGAAGGCCACGAGCATCCCGGCGATCGGCCCGGTCGCCCCGATGTCCATCAGGGCGTTCCGGGTGCTGATCGGCGAGCGCATCTTGATGACCGCGCCGAACGTGCCGAACAGGATGGGGAAGGGGATGAAGTAAGGCAGCGACGCGTCCACGCGGTGCTTGCGGGCCATGAGGTAGTGGCCGAACTCGTGGCAGAGGAGGATCGTGAGGAGGGGCACCGCGAACTTCCATCCCTGAAGGAGCTCGCCCAGCGTGGTGGGCGATCGCTGCAGCACCCAGAACTCCGCTCCGACGTAGAACGTCGAGAGAACCGTGAGCAGGAAGAAGACGACGTTGACGGTCTTCGACCGCCGCTTCGTTCCCTCCCGCCTCGGAAGTCCCTCGGGCACCTCAGCGCTCCGTGCTCCCGGACAAGGCGCGCTCGATCGCGTCGAGCTGCGTGTCGAGCCTGGCGTCGATCGTGCCGAGCTCGCTCTCGACGATGCAGCCTCCGCGGCCTATCGACGGATCGGCCCGAAGAACGAGCCCCTCGCTCCGACCCGCCGCGGCGAGGAGTGTCGGCCGCGACGCCTCGAGACCGTGAAGGTCGTCCGGATGAGCACGGACGACGATCGATCGACCGAGGCGCGCGCTGCCCAGGGCCGACGAGACGATCCGTCCAATCGCGTCGGGCCCGAGCGCGAGCTCCGCCCCGAGAATCTTCCGGGCGATCTGGACTGCCAGCCGCGCGATGTCCTCCTCGGCGTCCGCGAGGAGGCGGGCCCGAACACCCTGGGCGCGCGCCAGGAGGCCCACGGCCTCTTCTTGCCCCTCGCTTCGGCCCTGCTCGGCCGCCTCCTCTCGGATCCGGGTCCACTCGGCGCGGGCCTGCGCGACGATCTCGTCCGCGTGACGGCGAGCCGCCGCGAGGATCTGCTCGGCCCGGGCCTCGGCGTCGTAGACCGCGGAAGGGATGATGACCGCCCGCCCCCGCGGCGAGGTGGGTGTGGGCGTCGAGTCTGCGGGGTCGCCCTTGATCACCTTGCTCACGGCGCGCGCTCCAGGTCGGCGAGGACCGCATCCCGCTCGGCCGCGGCCTCGTGGGCGCCCAGGAAACAGAGGACGGTCGCGGCTTCCTCGAGGGTGTGCGAGTCGCCCTCCGGGAGCAGGCTTCCAGCGGCGGCGAGCGCACCACCGTCCCGATCCGCCGTCAGAGCCCACGCCAGCCGGAAGAGCCCGACCCGCCTTGCGATGTCGTCGGCGCCCGGCTCGTCCATCGCGGAAGCCACCAGGCGGCGGCTCCGCTCGAGGAGCGCGGGATCGGCAGGCGAGCGCCGCGCCTCGATCAACGCGCGAGCTCCATCCTGTCCGAGCCGGCGCGCGAGCTCGGCCATCGCGGAGGGACCGGAGGCCGACGCCGCGCGGGCGAGCGACAGCACGCCGATTGAAGACAGCGCACCGACCGCCCGCTCCACCCAGGGCGGAAGCGGGCCCGAGGGCGGCGGCGGATCGAGCGGCGCCAGCGCGATCGCCAGCCCGCGCGGCAACGGCCGGCGTGCCTGGTGCGGAGCGGGGACGCGGAAGCACTCGATGCTCTCGCGGGCCAGCGTGGCCGCGCGCCGGAGCCTGTCCTGCGCGTTCAGCCGCTCTCGTGCCTCGCGCGCCTCGGTCCGCCAGGGCTCGGGGACGAGATCGAGAGGCGCATCGTCGTCTCCGGCGAGACAGGACACGAGCGCCATGGCGCGGGACGCCGGCAGCATTTCCCCGTTCCTACCAGGACAGTGGACGTGGCGCAAAGAATGTCGAGCGGACGGCAGGAATGCCGACGAGGGCCCGGTGGTTGTCGATGGGTCACGGGCGCGTTCCCAAGCCGGACCATGCTCAAACCCACCGGCACCGCCCCCGCCGGCTTGGGCACGTGCAAGGAACGGCGCCTGCCCGGCGCCGGTATCTCGAACACGTTCCCAAGCCGGACCATGCTCGAACCCACCGGCCCGTCCATCGCCGGCTTGGGGCCATGCAACGAAGGGCGCCTGACCGGCGCCGGTATCTAGAACATGTTATGGTGCCCCCCTCGGGCGCCTCGATTCCGAGCGCACCGGAGGAGGTTCGAATGGACGCCGGTCCCGACTTCGATTTTCTGCGTTACATCGAGCGGCGGCGCCGCGCGACGGGGCTCGGTGAGAGCGGCGAGGGGTACGCCTTCTCGGGCGACCTCGCGGTCCTCAGGACCATGCGGAAGATCAAGCCGGTCGAGATCGCCGTAGGCTCGACGGTGCGGCTCTGGAAGAACATCGAGAAGAACAACCTGCTGGGCGGCGCCGTGCGGGTGTCGGAGAACCAGTTCCCGAAGATCCACAAGCTCACCCGGACCTGTGCCGAGCGTCTCGGGATCCAGGCTCCGACGGTCTACGTCCTTCCCGCCCTCGACCAGCTCAACGCGATGACGTTCGGCACCGACGACGACGCGTTCGTGCTCATCAACAGCGCAACCGTCGATCACATGTCCGACGACGAGCTCCTGTTCATCATCGGCCACGAGTGCGGCCACGTGCAGAACAACCACGTGGTCTACAAGACGGCGCTCTACTACTTGACGCGCATGGCGTCGGTCTTCGTCGCCTGGATCGTCACCCCTGCCGTGATCGCCCTGAACGGCTGGTCGCGGCGCGCCGAGATCACGTGCGACAGGGCGGGCCTGTTGTGCTGCCGGTCGCTCGACGCGGGGACGCGCGCCCTGGTCAAGTTCGCGGTCGGTTCCCAGAAGCTCTACAAGGAGATCAACCTCGAGGAGTACCTCCGCCAGCTCGACGACGGGCGCGACGGGATCGGCCGCTACAGCGAGCTCCTCCACACGCATCCGTACGTCCCGAAGCGCGTCGAGGCGCTGCGCCTCTTCGCCCAGAGCTCGGTGTTCCTCGAGGCGATGGGCGAGGGCGGCGGGCTGCCGAAGGACGACGTCGACCGCAGGGTGGCCGAGCTCGTGGCCGTGATCGGGCAGGGCAAGAAGAAGGCGGTCGAGACAGGATCGAACGATGCTGGCTGACTTTCTGGAGATCAAGTACGACCTGCTCGGGACGCTGCACGGCCTGGTGGGGCTCGCGGGTGAGGTCGGTTCCGAGACGATCCGGTCTCAGATCGAGCGCGAGCGCCTGCCCAAGCTCGAAGAGGAGCGCTTCAACCTCGTGGTCCTCGGCGAGTTCAATCACGGCAAGACCACGTTCGTGAACGCGCTCCTCGGCGCGGTGGTCCTGCCCGTCGGCGTCACGCCCACGACCGCGGCGATCCACCACATCCGCTACGCGCGGGAGCCGACCGCTCGTGCCGTGGGCTCCGACGGCTCCGCCCGGGACCTGCGCTTCGACGAGCTCGAGTCCTTCGTCGTCGGCGGCGACGGCAACGCCCAGACCGTTCGTTACCTCGAGGTCGGCTACCCAGCCGAGATCCTCAAGGACCGGGTGACGCTCGTCGACACTCCCGGCGTCAACGACCTCAACCTGGCGCGCGCCGAGATCACGTACAGCTACATCCCGAGGGCCGACGCGGTGATCTTCCTCCTCGACGCCGGCCAGATCCTCAAGGAGAGCGAGCGGATCTTCCTCGAGGAGCACCTGCTCAAGGCCAACCGGGAGAAGATCCTCTTCGTCATCAACAAGGTCGACCTCCTGAGCGCCTCCGAGCGCAAGGAGGCGATCGACTACGCGCGGGCGAACCTCGCGCGGATCGTTCCCGAGCCCCAGATCTGGGCGCTCAGCGCGACTCAGGCGTGCGCCGGCGACCTCGACGGGAGCGGTCTTGGCGCGTTCGTCCAGGAGCTGTTGACCTTCCTTCAGCGCGACCGCGGCCGGATCCTCCTCGACAACGCGACGACGGACGCTCTGCGCTACTCGGCGGCGCTGAAGCGGAACCTCGAGATCAAGCGCCGCGGGATGCAGATGGACGCGGAGGAGCTCTCGAGGCGCATCGGCCTCGTCGAGGAGGAGCTGCGGGGCCGCGGCAAGGCCCTCGCGGCGCGCCAGATGCGGATCGGCGAGGAGATCGGCGCGATCAAGGGCTGGGTCCGCCGCGACCTCGAGCGCTTCGCGGACTCGTTCGCGAAGGCGCTGCCCGGCCAGATCGAGAAGGCGAGCGGCGACGACATCCAGAAGTACCTCGGCCCGTTCATCCAGGACACGTTCAAGGCCTGGGCCGAGCGCGAGGGCGACGAGATCGGAGCCAGGCTCGAGCAGCTCGCCGAGGAGATCATCAACATCGTCAACGAGGACGCCAAGGAGGTCGCGGAGCGGCTGGCCAAGCACCTCGGTCCGGCCGCGGAGAACCTCGAGCTGTCCGTGGACACCTTCGCCTACGACGTCGGTGTCTTCGCGCTCGGCGCCTTCGGGATGGGCGTCATGCTCTTCGCGAACGCGCTGGTCGGGGGCCTCTTGACGCTCGCGGCCCCGATCCTGGCGATAGTCCTTCGCGAACGGACCGAGAAGGAGATCCGGCGCCGCGCGGTCCAGATGGCGCCCGGCGCCGTGAGCGCCGCCGTCGCCAAGGTCGGGCCTCGAATGGACGAGATGATCGACGACTTCGGCCGCCGGCTCTCCGAGTTCATCGTCGCCGCGGGCGAGGAGCTTCACCGCGGGATCCTCGAGGTCCTCCGGAGCGCCCGCGAGGAGCGCGCGGACGCGAGCTTCCAGCTCGCCGGCAAGGAAGCCGAGATGGCCGGCCAGCTCGCCCGGATCGCCGCGGCCCAGGAGTCTCTCTGGAGGTTGAAGGAGCGGATCTGGGCGGAGGATGCGGCCGAACCCGCCTCGGACGCCACACCCGCCGCGGCGACGTGATCTTCACCATGCCTACCCGGTTGCTTGCCAAGCCGGGATCCGGATGGGCAGGGATCGAACAGGCAACAGGCGACAGGCAGCCGGCGACGGGCAATTCCGGACCCGGACGAGCAGCGCGTGCGTCCGGCGGCTGCCAGTTGCCAG
>JACPQR010000192.1 GCA_016190375.1 Deltaproteobacteria bacterium | reverse complement strand
GTGCGCGCGGGTGTACTCGAACGCGTAGCGCACGCACCGCTCGACCCCGTGGCGCGTGTTCACCGAGGTCTGGATCGCGACTTCATCCGGCGCGCCGCGGCGCAGGAAGCCCCCGGCGCCCGCGTACAGGCCTTCGGTGTTCTCGCGTACGACCACGAGATCGACGTCGGTCCAGCGAGACGAGACGCCCGGAAGCGATCGAACCGGGCGCAGGCAGGCGTACAGATCCAGCGTCTGTCGCAGCGTCACGTTCACGCTCTTGAAGCCCGTGCCGATCGGCGTCCCGATCGGCCCCTTGAGCGCGACGCGGTTCTTCCGGATCGAGGCCAGCACCTCGTCCGGGATCGCGGTGCCGAGCCTGGCCGCGACCGCCGCGCCGGCCTCGACGCGGTCCCAGTGGACCTGGACGCCCGACCGCTCGACGACCTCGACGGCCGCCCCGATCACCTCGGGTCCGATTCCGTCACCCGGGACCAGCGTGACCTTGTGGCCCATGACGGGACAATGCCTCCGTCGTGGCCTCCGCGCAACGGCATCGACCCGGGGGCGGTTCGGTGTACCATCGAAACGTGAAGGAAAAAATCCTGCTCGTTGGAAACCTGTCGTCCGTCGCCCAATCGCTGGCCGAGGAGGTCCTTGCCGCTGGCTTCGTCGCGGTCTCGGCGACGACTTCCGACGAGGCCCTCTCCGTCCTGGCCGGCGAGCAGGTCTTCGGGATCGTCTATGAAGCAGGATCGCCGGCCGTGGAGCGCGTCTGTGCGACCGTCCGCGGCAACGCGCGATACGACGCGGTCCCGCTCATCGCCTTCGTCACGGACGTCAGCGAGAAGGTCCTGGGCCCGGTCTTCGCGGCCGGGACTGACGATTACCTCCCGCTCGGCGAGCGCGGCGACCTCGAGGACAAGCTCAGAGAGCTCCGGGAGTCGGCCGCCGCGGGCGTGGCGACCTACACGAAGGCCAGGGCCGTCGTCGCAGACGCCGAGCGGCAGCGCAGGGTCCTGTACGCGCGCACGCTCAGGCAGGCGTCGTACGACGTTCACTTCGCGCTCGACGAGGCGGAGGTGGCCTCGGTGCTGGAGAAGGACCCGACCGTCCAGCTCGTCCTCGCCGACGCCGACCTGCCGCCCTCGGGCTCTCTGGATCTGCTCGAGAACGTGCGGGCGCAGGGGAAGGAGCGGCCGATCTGGATCGTGAGCGGCCCCGCCGATCGACGCGCCTACCTCGCGTCGCGTCTCGCCGCCCAGAGGCACGCCGCATACCACGACTCCGGTGGTCCTCCCGAGAACCTGATCTACGCGGTCAATACCCTCTCGTCGGCCCCCGCCGTCTCGCAACGCACGAGCGCCCGCCTCCTGCACGGCGTGCCCTCGTCGTTCCGCGTGGAAGGCCGGACCAACGTCGTCTGGGGCGCGACCTTCAACGTGAGCCGCGGCGGCGTCTACCTGCGGACGCTCACTCCGCCTGCCTTCGGCGCGATCCTCCGGGTCCGACTGGAGGCCCCCGCCGGCGGTCGCGTCGTGGACCTGAGGGCCCAGGTCGTCTGGCGCAAGGAGTTCGGCGCGCGATCGGGAGCCCCGGGCCCGGCCGGAATGGGGCTGCAGCTCGCGGGCTGCGATCCGGCGGAGCTCGCCGAGTACGAGGCGGGCTACGACCGTCTGGTGGCGAAAACGAAGGAGTAGTCAGTTACCATCCGGGCGCCATGCGCTCGACCTTCGTACGTTCGCTCCTCGTCGTCTCGGCGATCTTCATCGCGGTCTTCTCCGCCGAGTTCGTCTTCGAGTGGGTACGGCTGGGGAAACCAGGCGTCGCCGAGATGAGCTGGGCGGGGAACAACAACGCCAAGCTCGTCGATCTGTTGAGCCCGATGGCGCGGGCCTACAACAACATCCTGGCGATGCTCCTCGCGACGATCGGCCTCGCGATCCCGCTGACCGCGAACATGCACACCCCGAAGCTCATCGACATGTTCCTCAGGGATCGCCTCAACCGGGCGATGCTGTCCTTCATGGCGCTCGCCGCGGCCAACGTGCTCCTGGTCGCGTACTTGATCGGCCCAGAGTTCGCGCCGATGTGGGCCTTCCGCGTGGCGGTCTTCGGGGCGCTGGCGGGCTGGGCCCTGGTCATCCCCTACTTCCTCTACGTCGTGCGCTTCCTCGATCCGTCGAACATCCTCACGCGCCTCAAGGACGACGTCACGGCGGTCGTGGAGCAGGCGGCTGCCGGGCGCATCGGCCTCGACGAGGCGCGACAGACCGTCCACGAGCGGCTGCATCAGATCGGGACGATCGTCCTCAAATCGCTGGACCGCGCCGATCGGGGCGTCGCCCTGGAGGGCGTCTGGACGCTCAAGCGCCTCCTGGACCATCACGGGGAGCGCAAGGCCAGGATGCCCGCGGGCTGGTTCGTCGTCGACCGGGGCGACTTCGTCGGCCTGTCCGCCGAGGCGATCGAGGTGCTCAACGAGGAACGCACCTGGTTCGAGATGAAGGCCCTCGCGCAGCTCTTCCTCGGCTACCAGCACGCCCTCGCGAAGACGTCCGACGTCATCTCGAGCATCAGCGACGCGAACCGCGTCGTCGCGGTGAGCGCCGGCCGGCGTGGAGATCTGAACGCGCTCGAGCTCTCGGTCCGCTACTTCAACAACTTCTTGCGCGAGGCAATCAAGCGCAAGGACACGCACGCCATCTACGACGTGTTCTACCAGTACCGCCTGCTCGCGAGGGACCTGCCCGAACGATCGGAGCTGCTGGGCGAGATCGGCCGCTACTTCCGCTACTACGGCGAGCTCGCTCAGGCGAACGGGATGGGCTTCATCTCGCAGCTCGCTGCATTCGACCTCGGCTACATGGTCCGGCGCGCCTTCGAGGCCTCGAGCCCCGCGGCGCCGAACCTCCTCTGCGAGGTCCTCGCCATACCCCACGAAGGCAAGCTCCTCGTCGTCAAGGCAAAGGTCATCCTCGGGGGCTTCTTCCTCGAGCGGAGCCTCGTCACCGAGGCGGATCTGGTGCGCAAGAACCTCCAGGATGTCCCGAACGGCCTTCTGACGCTGGCCGAGCGCGATCTGCTCGCCGCCGACCGCGTGTTCTTCGAGGTCACGGACCGGCAAGTGAACTTCGAGTACCTGCCGACCGAGCGGCGCGACCACGTCAGGGCGTTCGTGGCGTCGCTGGACACGGACGGCGAGCGAGCAGCAAGCGCATAGGGGTCGGCTCACCGCACGGAGGCGCGCTCGAGCGCCGAGCTCGAGAAGCGGTAGCGCTGTCTCAGCCGGGCGGCGTCGACGAGGATCCGCCCCGCCCAGCGGTACACGTTGAAGTCGGCGAGGAACGCCCGCATCGAGCGCATGCGCTCTGCTTGCTCATCGGCGGGCATGGCGATGGCCGCGGCAAGCGCCGCGCTAGCCTGCTCCAGGTCGTAGGGGTTGACCACCAGCGCCTCGGTCAGCTCGCGCGCCGCACCGGTGAAATGGCTGAGGATCAAGACGCCGCGTTCGTCGTCGCGGGCGGCGACGAACTCCTTCGCGACGAGGTTCATCCCGTCGTGCAGGCTGGACACGTAGCAGAGGTCGGCCGCGCGGTAATGGCGGAACACCCTCGGCGGCTCGTGGTGCTCGCAGCGAAGCACCACGGGGTGCCAGGAGCCGCTGCCGAACCGCGCGTTGATCGACGCGGCCAGCGCCTCGACCTGTCGTCGAAGCTCTCGGTAGCGCTCGATCGGCGTGCGGCTGGGCGCGGCGATCTGGACGAACGTGAAGCGACCCCTGAGCGCCGGGAAACGCTCGAGGAGTCGCTCGACCGCCCTGAGCCGCTCCTCGATGCCTTTCGTGTAGTCGAGGCGGTCCACGCCGAGTCCAAGGATCGCATCCGGCGGCAGACCGAGCTCCCCCAGGACCTCGCGGCGGCACTCGTCGACGCTCGGGACCGCCTGGACCCAGCGGATGGGCCACTCGACGGAGATCGGGTAGGGCCGGACGAGCGTGACACGCCCCTGGTAGACGACGGCCTGCCGCTCGCGATCGATCCGCGCCTCCATGTAGCGGTCGACCGCGTCGAGGAAGTTGTTGCAGTGAAGCTGCGTCTGGAATCCGAGAATGCTCGAGCCGAGCAGGCCCTCCATGATCTCGTACCTCAGCGGACAGATCCCGAAGTGCTCCGAGTTCGGCCAGGGGATGTGCCAGAACGCGAGGACCGTCGCTCTGGGCTCCCTCGCCCGGACGAGGCGCGGCACGAGTGCGAAGTGATAGTCCTGCACGAACACGATCGGTTCGTCACTCGTGGCCTCCGCGCATGCCGCGGCCGCGAACTTGCGGTTCACGCGCTGGTAGTGCATCCAGTCCTCGCCGCGGAAGATCGGCCTCGTGTGCGCGATGTGACACAGTGGCCACAGTCCTTCGTTGGCGAAGCCTTCGTAGTAGCCTCGCTCTTCATCGGGCCCGAGCCAGACGCGCCGGATGGCGTACGACTCCTCTCCGGGCGGCACGGCCACGCGCCCCTGGGAATCGGCCGTCTCGCGGTCGGCGGAGCCGCTCCCATGCCCCACCCATACGCCGGAGCAGGCCCTCATGATCGGCTCGAGCGCGGTCACGAGCCCGCTCGCGGGGTGAAGGACCTCGATCTCGCCGCCCGCTCCCCTCTCGTGGATGTATGGCTCGCGGTTCGCGACGATGATGATCTTCTCGCCGCTCAGGTGACGGCCGACGAGCTGGCGAAGACGCTCGGGCGTCCAGGCTCCGGCGCCGCCCGCGCTCTCGGCCTCCGCCTGCACCCGGGCCACCAGCTCGCGGAAGTCCCTCACGATGGGACCGAAGCCCGCGGCGCCGTCCACCGGGTCGCCGCGCAGCAGGCCCCGGACCTGCGTGATCCAGCGCCTCTCCGACAGCGTGCCGACGAGCACCGTGAAACCTGCGGCTGCAAGGGCGAGAATGGCGAAGGCCGCGAGGTAGAAGCTCTCCGTCGCCGCCTCGCGCTCGGCCGCGAAGCTCATGTCGTGAACGAACGCGACCATCCCCAGCGTCTGGCCCCGATCTCGGAGCGGGAGGATCGTCAGGTCGACGTTCCCCTCGTGGACCGCGACCGCGCGGGTCCAGGCGCGCCAGGCGGCCTCGTCCGCTGGGCGTGGCACGCCGGCCATCGTGGCGAGCTTGCGACACGTGAGCTGGGCGGGCGTTCGCGGCGAGCGGGCCACCGGGGTCCCGTCGCGGGAGCACGCCGCCACGGCCAAAAACAGCCTGTCGTGCGCCATGCCCTCGAAGATCCTTCCCACGGCCTGCCTCCTGCCGCTGCGCCAGTGGTGGATCACCGCTTGCCGCGACACCGCGAAAGCACCGTGAGCGCGGACTTGGACGTCCTTCTCGAACCACCGGCGCGTCACGCTGTTCGCGACGAGCGACGCGATCCAGGCCATCAGGCCCAGGACCACGACCAGGGGCAGGACGAAGCGGGCCGCGCGTGACACGAGAAACCCCTAAGCATCACCACCGCCGGTCGGAAGGCTGGCGGCGGCCCGGACCTTGCTTCTTTCTCCTCTCGGTGCGACCGGAAGTGAAGGCCTGTTGCAGAATCGCGATCGTGGGCGGCCCGACCGGTCAATCACCCGGAGGCGATCCATGAAGGCGACACAGCTCCTCGAGAAAGAGCACGAGGCGATCGGGAGCCTGTTCGACGATTTCGAGGTGGGAGGCGCCAGCCTCCAGGAGAAGCGGCACCTGTTCGACGCCATCCGGCGCGACGTCGAGATCCACATGCAACTGGAGGAGGAGCTCCTCTACCCGGTCATCGAGCAGACCCGGACGGAGGGCGAGGAGCTGGTGGACCAGGCCCTCAAGGACCACGACGAGATCAAGGATCTGCTCGCTCAGACCGCCGCGCTCGACCCGGACGACGCCGACTTCGACCACAAGATGGCGCTCGCCCGCGAGACCTTCGACCAGCACGTCGCCATGGAGGCGACCGACCTGTTCGACGAGGCCCAGAAGTTCCTGACGGAGGACACTCTCGAGGACATCGGCCTCGAGATGGAGGAGCTCAGGGAGAGCCTCCTCGAGGAAGCAGAGGAGGCCGCGCGCGAGCGGAGGGAGGAGGAAGCCCCCGAGGAGCTCGAGCCGGAGCCGGGGGCGGACGCCCGGATCTCGAAGTTCTAGTGGCTCACCTCACGAGGATCGGAAGCCAGCTCCGGGTCAGCACATCGGCGAGGACGAACACGACGAGGATGGCCAGCCAGAACGCTCCTGCGACGGCCACGACCGCGATGAAGCGTTCGCCGTACCGGACGTGCATGAAGTAGAGGACCACGAGGGTGGCCTTGGTCGTCGCGATCGAGAGGGCGATGACGCCGCTCCACGCGCCGAGGTGCGCGCTCGCCGCCCAGACCGTCAGGGCCGTCAGGCCAACGAGGGTCATGAAGACCGCGACGTAGATCGACGGGCTCGGGTGCGCCGGGGCCATGTCAACCTCCCCTGCCGACGAGATAGAGGAGCGGAAAGAGGAAGATCCAGACGACGTCCACGAAGTGCCAGTAGAGCCCGGTGATCTCGACGGGACCGTGATACTCGAGGTCGTAGCGTCCGCGCGCGGCCCGGGCGGCGACGACCGCCACGACGCCGATACCGATCGCGAGGTGGAGCGCGTGCAGGCCCGTGAGGACGAAGTACAGCGAGTAGAAGAGCTCCGCCGGCCGAGCGTGGGCTCCGGGAAAGCGGAAGGCGGGGCCGGGGAACAGGCCGGCCGCGAGCTTCGCCGAGTACTCGGTCGCCTTGATCGCGAGGAAGACCGAGCCCAGGAGCGCCGTCATGGCGAGGGACCCGACGAGCATCCTGGTCGACCGCGGTCCGTTGCGTCGCGCGGACCACACGGCGATTGCCATCGTGAGGCTCGAGCCGATGAGGACGACCGTGTTGACGGCACCGATCCGCACGTCGAGGTGGTTCGACGCGGCAGAGAACGCCGCGGGGTAGACGAGACGGTAGACGGCGTAGACGGTCAGCGCTCCGCCGAAGAAGAGGACCTCGGTGGCGAGGAAGACCCACATCCCGAGGGTGGAGGCAGCCTGTTGCTGCTCCATGTCGTCGAAGTGATGCTTCAACGACGAGACGGGCGCCTGGCTGTGGCCGGCCTCAGCCAACGACCTGTGCCTCCTCGGACGAGTACGTGTAGGGGTCCTGAGTCACGACCGGGGTCGTCTCGAAGTTGCAGGTGGGAGGAGGCGAAGGCGTCGTCCACTCCAGCCCCGACGCCCCCCAGGGGTTCGCGGCCACGCGGGCGCCGTAGCGCATCGACCAGAACAGGTAGACCATCGGGATCAGGTAGCCGACGCCGAGGATGGACGCGCCCGCCGACGACATGACGTTGAGCACCTGGAGCTCCGGTGGGTAGGCGTGGTAGCGGCGGGGCATCCCGAGGTAGCCGAGGAGGAACTGCGGGAAGAACGTCAGGTTGAAGCCGACGAAGATCACGAGGGCGGAGAAGCGCGCCCATCCCTCGGGGTAGCTCGACCCGCTGATCTTGGGCCACCAGTAGTGAAGCCCCCCCAGGAAGGCCATGATGGTTCCGCCGACCATGATGTAGTGGAAGTGCGCGACGACGAAGTAGGTGTCGTGGACGTGCACGTCGAGGCCGAGCGCGGAGAGGAAGAGCCCCGTGAGCCCGCCGATGGTGAACAGGCCGATGAAGCCGAACGCGTACAGCATCGGCGTGCGGAACGAGACCGAGCCGCGGTAGAGCGTCGCAGTCCAGTTGAAGACCTTGATAGCGGACGGCACCGCGACGAGGAAGCTCAGCGCCGAGAAGACCATGCCCGCGTAGGCCGACTGGCCGCTCACGAACATGTGGTGCCCCCAGACGAAGAAGCCCAGGACCGCGATCGCGATGCTCGCCCAGGCGACGAAGCGGTAGCCGAAGATGTTCTTCTTCGCGAAGGCGGTGACGAGCTCGCTGATCACGCCCATCGCCGGCAGGACCATGATGTAGACGGCTGGGTGCGAGTAGAACCAGAACAGGTGCTGGAAGAGGATCGGATCGCCGCCGCGAGCAGGGTCGAAGATCCCCAGGCCCAGCGCCCTCTCCGCCACGACGAGGAGCAGCGTCATGGCGATCACGGGAGTGCCCAGCACCATCATCAGGCTCGTCGCGTAGTGCGCCCAGATGAACAGCGGCAGCCGGTACCACCCGAGGCCGGGCGCGCGCATCCTGTGGATCGTCACGATGAAGTTCAGCCCCGTCAGGATCGAGGAGAAGCCGGTGATGAAGACGCCGATCCCCGTGGTCACGACCGCGCCGTTGGAGTACGTGGTGCTGAACGGCGTGTAGAAGGTCCAGCCCGTGTCGACGCCTCCGTGGACGATCGCCCAGAGCGAGATGCTGGCGCCCAGCACGTAGACGTACCAGCTCAGGAGATTCAGCCGTGGGAACGCGAGGTCGCGCGCGCCGATCATCATCGGGACCAGGAAGTTGCCGAGGACGGTCGGGATCGCCGGGATGAGGAAGAAGAAGATCATCACGACCCCGTGCATCGTGAAGAGCCTGCCGTAGGTGTCCGCCTGCACGGCGTCTCCCGCGGGCGTCAGGAGCTCGAGGCGGATCGCCACGGCGAACGCGCTTCCCAGGAAGAAGAAGAGCGTCACGGAGACGAGGTAGAGGATCGCGATCCGCTTGTGGTCGGTCGTCAGAAGCCACGACCTGACGCCGCGAGGCGACGCGAGGTAGGACTCGGCGCTCATCTCGCCTCCGTTCCCGGCCCCGCCGGGCCGAGCGACCTGAGGTAGGCGATGAGGTCGAGGAGCTCCTCCTGGCTGACGAGGCCCCTGTAGGCCGGCATCAGGAGCGAGTACCCGGCGACGATCCGCGCGCCTGGGCTCTCGATGGACTCGCGCAGGTACTGCTCGTCGGCGAGGACGGTCCCGCCGCCCTCGAGCCGCACCCGCCTGCCGAAGAGCCCCTCGAGGGCGGGACCGCGCTGGCTGGGTCCCCCGCGGTGGCAGCTCGCGCAGCCGTGCTGGACGAAGATCTTCGCGCCCCTCTGGGCCAGTGACTCGCCAGCCACCTCCGCACGGAGCCATCGCGCCCAGTCGGCGGGCGCCATCGCGACGATCCACCCGACCATCCCCGAGTGCCGGGCGCCGCAGTACTCGGCGCAGAAGAGGCGGTACCTGCCCGGCCGCGTCGCCTCGAACCAGGTGATCGACGTGCGACCCGGCACCACGTCACGCTTGATGCGAAACGCCGGCACGAAGAAGCTGTGGATCACGTCCTCGGACGCCATCGTCAAGCGGATCGGCCGGCCCACCGGCACGTGCAGCTCGTTGATCTCGCGCCGCCCCTCGAGGTGCTGGAACTTCCACATCCACCGCTTCGCGACCACGACGACCTCGAGCGCGTCCCGCGGCACCTCCGTCAGGGTGAAGTACAGGCTCGAACCCCATGCGAAGAAGGCGAGCGCGATCACGAGGGGGATCACCGTCCACGTGATCTCGAGCCCGAGCGAGCCGGAGACGGGTCGAGGGAGGTCGGCCTCGGAGCGCCGGCGGTACTTGATCGCGAACACCACGATCAGGACGGCGATCAGGACGGCAAACAGCCCGCTCACGAGGCACAGCGCGAGGTACAGCGCGTCGACCTCGCCCGCCACCGTCGAGGCGCGCTCGGGGAAGAGGTCGAGCTCCCAGCGCACCGGTCACGCGCCTCCCCTCGAGGGCCGATGCAGTCGAAAGATCAAGAAGACGACGCCGAACAGGGTCGCGAGCGCTCCGAGCCGGAGGATCCCCATGATGGTCGCGCCGTAGCGGCCCTTCTCCGGCTCGTAGTGGAAGCAGTAGAGGAGGACCTGGTCGACGACCGATCCGACGCGGCCAGCGGAGGCCTCGACGAGCGAGAGCCTCAGGTCGAGCGGAGCGTACTCGATGCCGTACAGGGCCCGAGACAGACGGCCGCTCGGCGTGAGCACGAAGACCGCCGCCGCGTGCGCGAACTGGTCGTTTCGCGCGTCGTAGGCGTAGCGGAACCCCACCGCGTCCGCGAGCCGGTCGATCGAGGCCTTCTGCGCCGTCAGGAAGTGCCACCCCCTCGCTTCGCGCGCCCGAGCCGGCGGGAACAGCGCCTTCCGCCTCTCGGCCGCGAGACGTGAGCTCTCCCGCGGATCGATGCTCACGACGACGACCTCGAAGTCCGCCCCGGCGTCGAGCGTCACGAGCCCGAGGCCCGAAACGAGGCCGGACAGCACTTGCCCGCAGAGCATCGGACAGCGGTAGTAGACGAGCGCCAGGATCGATGGCCGGCCCCTGACGATTCGACGGAGCTCCAGCGTCCGGCCCGCCTCGTTCAGGGGCACGTTCATGGGGACAGCCCGGCCCAGACGGGGCTCGATCCCCACGTCGCGAAGGATCGCCGGCCGTCCGTCCTGCGCATCCGCGGCCGGAGCCGTCAGGAGGACGGCGAGCAGGACCAGCAGGCGTTTGGGCCCGCCGGAAGGGTGTCGCATAGCCGAACCAGTCCTCGCCGGGGTCGGTCCGGAGGTCGAACAGGAGGGCACGAGGGTTGGAAGGGACGGAGATCGACCAATTCCTTCGTGTCTTCCCGGCTTCCTGTTGATTCCCTCCGGCCCCTGCGGCCGGGCGCCGAAAACGAGCTTCATGGCTCCTCCGTTGCCTCGGGGCGGCGTCCGCCGGCGACGAGGTCCATCGCGCGGTCGATCGGAATGCGCACCACGCCCGCGTCCCGGTCGACCCACCCGTAGCTCGACAGGATCTCGTCCTCCCGCGCGCGAATTCGCCGCAGAGTGACGCCCGGCGAGACCTCCAGCCTGGGCTCCGGCGGAACGCGTGGTCCGCGCTCCGCCATGGGCGGCGGCGGACGCATCGACGCCCTGGCCCGCTCGTCGAGCACCCCGAACATCCACGCGACCGCCAGGAAGACGAGGGCGGTGACAGCCAGGAGGCCGGCGCCGAACTTGATCACCACCCCCACCGACTCGTCCGACGGGCGTCTCATGGCTGGCTCGATGCGTCTAGGTCGAGGCCGCCCCGTCCGCGGCCGAGCTCGCGCAGGAACAGGGCGATCCAGAGACCGCCGACGCCCACGGGCAGGCCGAGGTCCATCCAGTGGAGGCTCGCGGCGCCCGGGGAGCCCGACGCGGGCACGATGGTCCACAGCGTTTCGACGAACCGCATGACCAGCAGGAGGAGCGCGGTGGCCCCGAGCAGGCGACGATCGCGATTCGCCGCCCTCGGCAAGAGGAGCGCGAACGGCAGCGCGAAGTGCGCGACCACGATCGCGACGCCAACGCCTCGCCAGCCCGCCGCCAGCCGGCGCAGGTACCACGGAATCTCCTCGGGGAGGTTCCCCGACCAGACGATCAGATACTGAGAGAACGCGACGTACGCCCACAGCATCACGAAGGCGAGCAGGAGCTTTCCTAGGTCGTGGTAGGCGCGTCCGCCCTGCGTCCCCGGCGCCACGCCGAGGAGCGCTGCGAGCGCGATCGCGAAGGCAAACGCGGTGAGCACCTCTCCCGCGATGAACAGGAGCGGGAACATGGTCGAGGCCCAGTGGGGCTCCAGCGACATGACCCAGTCGATCGACGAGAACGTCACCGTGAGGGTCCAGGCGACCAGACCGACCGAGCTCAGGGCCTTCAACCGGCCACCCGCCTGCGCCTCGCCTTCCCCTCTCGGCCGGCTCCGCCCTTCCGACCAGCGGTTCAAGAGCGCCGCCGCCCCGAGCCAGACGAGCCAGTAACCGGCCGCCCTTGCGAGGAAGAACGGCACGTTCAGGAAGCCTGCCTTCCGGGCCAGCAGGGGATCCTGGAGATCCGGGTGCGCCCATTCGTACAGGTCGCCGAGACCGAGCGCGATGGGCACGAAGAGGAGCGCGAGGAGCGGCAGCGTCCTCGTCGCCGCCTCGAGGAGCCTGCGGACCGCCCGGCCCCACGCGCCCCCCGTCAGGTACTGGAGCATCAGGACGCCGAGGGACCCGACCGCGACCTGCGTCCAGAAGACCAGTGCCAGGAGGTACCCGCGGAAGAACCCCCGCTGACCGAGGGCGCCCGCGACGACCGCGCCCGCGATCAGCGCGACGCCGAGCCCTGCCGAGGCCCTCGCCACGGTGACGAACCTCGCCCCCTCGTTCCTCGACGATGTCATCGCCCGGCCTCGGCAAGACCCATCACGCCCCGGATCCGGGCGGATGCCCGCTGCCTGTTGCCTGTTGCCCGTTGCCTGTTGCCCTGGGTCGGCGGGCTCGGGCGCGTGAGGCGTGGTCGAAGCTGCGCCGGTACGTCCCCGATCCGCGCGTGCTGGGCGAGCTGGAGGCAGCGGACGTAGGCCGCGATTGCCCAGCGATCCTCGGGCGGGATCTGGGACGAGTACGAGGCCATGAGCCCGAAGCCGCTGGTCATGACGTCGAAGAAGTGGCCGATGGGCGCGCGTCGCAGCCGGTCGACGTGAAACGACGGAGGACTGCGGAGGCCCCTCCGCACGACCATCCCGCGCCCCGTTCCCACCCTGTCGTGGCAGGGCGCGCAGAAGACGTCGAAGCGCTCGCGCCCGCGATCGACCAGGGCTCGATCGATCGCGAAGGGTGGATCCTCGGCGACCTGACCGCCCACCCTTCCGCGGTGGAGGTGGTCGTCCTCGCGCAGGAGCCCGCGTGCCACGGTGCTCGCGAGGAGCGGCCGGGAGCCGCGCCCGTCGGAGAAGAAGGGCGAGGCCTCGAGAGGCTCGATCTTCGGCTGATCGTGCATGTCCTGCCGGCACGCCGCCAGACACCCGCAGCAGATCAGCGCGGGCGCGAGGAACGAGCTCGAGTCATTCCGCGACATCGGCCACCTCGCGGGCACCGAGCGTCGTCAGGAGGTCACGTGTCTCGTTCGCATCGAAGAGCGGGTCGGCCGCCTCGATGGCCAGGAAGAAGCCGTCGCGGCTCGCCCGCTCGAAGCCGTCGGCGCCGAAGACCGGGTGGTGCGGCCGGGGAAGCCCCGAGAGGGCGAACAGGCCGAGCACGGTCGTCAGCGCGGCGCACAGGACGGTCAGCTCGAAGGTGACCGGGACGAAGGACGGCCAGCTCACGAAGGGCTTGCCGTCCACGACGAGGGGGTAGTCCACGGCCATGGCCCAGACCTGCAGACCGAAGCCGGCGAGCCCGCCGACCGCGCCGCCCGCGAAGACCAGCAATGGCAGCCGCGTGGGGCGAAGGCCGAGCGCGTCGGACAGCCCCTCGATCGGGAACGGCGAGTACGCGTCGAGCCGGCGGTAGCCGGCCTCGCGGGCTCGCTCTGCGGCGCCCACGAGCTCCGCTGGCCGATCGAATCGGGCCAGTAGCCCCCACGGCCTGGGGGTCATTGCCCGCCCTCTCGACCGCGCTCCACGTGCGCCTGCGGAAGCGACGCCCGAACCTCGAAGATCGAGATCATCGGCAACAGACGAACGAAGACGAACATCAGCGCCCCGAACAGGCCCAGGGACCCCACGAGGAGCACCCAGTCCCAGCGCGTCGGCGCGTACATCCCCCACGACGACGGCAAGAAGTCGCGATGCAGGCTGGTGACGACGATGACGAATCGCTCGAGCCACATGCCCGCGAGGACGATCAGGGAGATGGCGAAGAGCGCCCACGCGGCGCGGCGCACACGTCGGCTCCAGAGGAGCTGCGGTACGAGAACGTTGCAAACGAGGAGGCTCCAGTAGGTCGGTGCGTATGGCCCGCGGAAGCGGTTGGTCTGCGCGTAGACCTCGTAGGTCCCGCCGCCGTACCAGGCCATGAACGCCTCCATCCCGTAGCCGTAGGCGACGATGAGCCCGCTCGCGAGGAGCAGCTTCGCCATCGCGTCCAGGTGCTTGTCGGTGATGAAGTCCTCGAGGCGGTACAGCCTGCGCAGCGGGATCACGAGGCACAGGACCATCCCGAAGCCGGAGAAGATCGCCCCTGCGACGAAGTACGGCGGAAAGATCGTCGAGTGCCAGCCCGGGATCACGGAGACCGCGAAGTCGAAGCTGACGACCGTGTGGACCGACACGACGAGCGGCGTCGCGAGCCCCGCCAGGAGGAGATAGGCGGTCTCGTAGCTGCGCCAGTGCTCCGCGGACCCGCGCCAGCCCATGGCGAGGACGCCGAACGCCATCCTCGCGGCTCGGCCCCGGGCTCGATCGCGCATCGCGGCCAGGTCCGGGACCAGGCCCACGAACCAGAAGAGGAGCGAGACGATCCCGTAGGTGCTGACGGCGAAGATGTCCCAGACCAGGGGGCTGCGGAACTGCGGCCAGAGCCCCATCGTGTCGGGGTACGGCACCAGCCAGTAGAAGAGCCATGGGCGCCCGAGGTGGAGCGCCGGGAACGTGGCGGCACATGCGACCGCGAACAGCGTCATCGCCTCGGCGAGACGGTTGATCGAGGTCCGCCACGGCTGGCGGAGGAGGAGGAGGATCGCCGAGATCAGCGTGCCCGCGTGGCCGATCCCGATCCACCACACGAAGTTGATGATCGCGAAGCCCCAACCGACCGGCGCGTTGACGCCCCAGATCCCGACCCCGACCGCCAGCAGGTACGTCGTCCCGTACAGGAATCCCAGGAGGAGGAGGAGAGCGACGGCAATGCCGGCCGTCCACGCGCGCGGAGCCTTTCTGGCGAGGACGATCCCGCCGATCCGGTCCTCCACGCTCGCGAAGTCGTGGCCCCGGAGCGGGCCCAGCACCTCGCTCTCGGGTCCCTTCACGACTCGATCTCCGGGTTCGGGTTGGCGATCGATGCGAGGTACGTCGTCCGCGGGCGGGTGCCCAGGCTCGCGAGCAGCGCGTAGTTCCTCGGGGACGCGCGGCTTCGCGCGACGCGGGCCTCCGGGTCGTTCGCATCACCGAAGACGATCGCTCGAGTCGGGCAGACCGCCTCGCAGGCCGTCGTCACCTCCCCGTCACGAACACGGCGGCCCAGGATCTGGGCCTGGATCCTCGCGCGGTCGATCCGCTGCACGCAGTACGTGCACTTCTCCATCACGCCGCGGGTGCGGACCGTGACGTCGGGGTTGCGCCTGAGCGCGAAGATCTCGGGCTCGGCTCCCGAGTAGTGGAAGAAGTTGAACCGCCGGACCTTGTACGGGCAGTTGTTCGCGCAGAATCGTGTCCCGACACAGCGGTTGTAGACCATGTCGTTCAGCCCCTCGGCGCCGTGCACCGTCGCCTCGGTCGGGCACACGAGCTCGCAGGGCGCCTGCTCGCAGTGCATGCACGGGATCGGCTGGTCGTGGATGGCGGTCCCCTCGACGTACGTGTCGACCCGCAGCCAGTGCATCGCGCGACCGGCGAGCACCTGCTCCTTGCCGACGACGGGCACGTTGTTCTCCGCCTGACAGGCGACCACGCAGGCGCTGCAGCCCGTGCACACCGACAGGTCGATCGTCATCGCCCACGCGTGGCCCGAGTACGCGAAGGGCGCCGACAGCGAGTGCGCGGGAGGCGGAGACGGTTCGGCCTCGGCGGCGAAGCCGGGCCGCGCCAGGTAGCCGGCCACGGTGCCCGAGCGCACGGGCTGGCGCCCTTCCATCGTCAGGTGCTCCTGGGTCCGCGCCAAGGGCACGCGTGCCCCGGTCCTCCTGATGCGCGCGCCCGTCGCGGACCAGAGAGCGTCCGAGGTCCGGAGCGGGTAGGCGTCGAACCCGACTCCGCTGCCCACCCGGCCCGCCCGCCTGCGCCCGGATCCGAGGTGGAAGGTCACGACGTCCGGAGGCTGACCGGGCAGGAGCAGCACGGGAGCCCGTACGCGGCGGCCCGCCCGCGCGATCTCGACGACGTCGCCGTCCTCGACGCCGAGGCGCGCGGCGGTCGCCTGCGCCACGATCGCCGCGTTGCCCCAGGTGAGCTTGGTCAGCGGCCTCGGGAGCTCCTGCAACCACGGGTTTGCGGCGAACCGCCCGTCGAACAGCGCCGGGTCGGGCCGGAATACCAGCTCGATCCCGCCCTCGGCTCGGGGCGCGCTCGCCGCCCGGTCGGGCGCGAGCGACAGATCGGGTCGGAGCCGCGGCGTCCGTGCGGAAGCAGCCGTACCCTCGACCAGGCCGTCGTGAAGCGCCCGGCGGAAGCGACGCTCCGCGTTCTCGCCGCCTCCGAGCTTCGCTCGCCAGTAGTCCGCGACGACCTCGTAGCCCGAGCGCTCGGGGTGCGCCGAGAGAGCCGCGAGGACTTCGTGCTGGGACCGGCCGCCGTACAGCGGCGCGATCAGGGGCTGCACGATCGAGGAGGTGCCGTCGAACGCCCTGGCGTCGCCCCAGCTCTCGAGCGCATGAGCAGCCGGAACGTGCCAGTGGCAGAGCTCCGCGGTCTCGTCCACCTGCAGCCCGTGGTGGATCCTGAGTGGCACGGCCCTGAGCGCAGCGGCGAAGTCGAGATCCGCCGGGGCGCTCAGGACGGGGTTACTGCCGAGGATGAGCAGCGTCTGGACCCGACCCGCTTCGATGTCCCGGACGAGCTCCCGCAGCGACTGGACGGGATCGGGCGGGCTGGCTTCCACGGGGTCCGTGTAGACGACGGTCGTCCCCGGACTACCGAGCGCGTCGTTCATCGCATGCCCCAGCGCATGGACGGCGGGCGGCTGCGGCTCGCCGACCGCGACGAGGCCCCTGCCGCGATGTCTCCAAAGATCACGTGCAATCGCGTCGGCGAGCGGCGAGCGGGGAGCCGGGCCGGCGACCTCGATGCCGAGCCCCCGCGCCACCGCGCGCGCGATGTCCTCGACTTCCGTGGGCGCCAGCGAGAAGCGATGATCCGCCATCGCTCCCGTCGTCGTCGGAGTGCTCTCGGCGACGTACAGCCGGCACATCCTGCCGGGCTGTTCGGGCACGCGCCGGGACGCGAAGTCGCGAGCATGGCGGACGCTCGCTGCCCCGCACCCGAACAGATCGTCGTCGAGCGAGAGGATCACGTCCGCGCGATCGATCCGGTAGTGCGCCTGCACGAGCTCGCCGAACGCGAGGCGGGCGCCATTGTTCACGTTCGCGCGGGACACCGGCTCCCAGGCGTGCCATCGCGCCCGCGGCAGCTCGGCCAGGAGCTCCTCGAGCTGGGCGGCCAGCGCTGGCGAGGTCACGGTCTCGGTCAGGATCCTCAGGTCCGCGCCTGCCTTCGCCCGCGCGCGGACGCTCCTGGCGGCCCCGAGGAAATCGCTCCAGCCCCGGATCTCCGCGAGGTACGTGACGACCTGCGATCTGTCCGGGTCGTAGAGTGCGAGAAGCTCGGCCTGGGCGAAGGCGTCGGTGGCGCCCAGGCTCGCGGGGTGCAGCGGGTTGCCGTCGATCCTCGTCGGCCGACCTTCGCGGCTCTCGACGAGGACTCCCCGCGCGAAGCCGCCCAGCGTCAGCGCGGTCGCGTACAGCAGCGGCTCGCCAGGCGTGAGCTCCTCGGGTTGCGACGAGTATGGAAGGATCTTCTCGGTCGGCTGGCGCGTGCAGGCCCCGGCTCCGAGACCGGCGAGCGCCATCGAGGCCCCCATGAGCCTCAAGAACTCGCGCCTGTCTGGATTCTCTGGCATCGCCCACCCCACGTTCACCGATGGCAGACGTCGCAGCTCGTCAGGAGCGCACTCCCCGCGATCCCGTACTGTGCGACCAGCTTGCGCCCGAGCGCGGCCTGCTCCGGCGGCGGCTGCCATTCCATGGAGAACACCTCGGCGCGTGGACGGACCCACCGCTCCGGCCGGCGGTGGCAGTCGAGACACCAGCGCATCTGAAGCGAGACGACCTGCATCGTCAGCGGCATTCGATCGACGCGGCCATGGCACGTCGAGCAACCGATCCCCTTCTGCACGTGGATACCGTGATGGAAGTAGACGAAATCCGGCAGATCGTGGACTCGCGTCCATCGGATGGGCCTGTCGGTCCGCATGCTCTCGCGGACCGGTGCGAGCGCCGGGCTCGTCGCCCAGATCTGCGCGTGGCAGTTCATGCAGGTCCGCGCCGGCGGGATCCCCGCGAAAGCCGACCGCTCCACCGACGTATGGCAGTAGCGGCAGTCGATTCCGTCGGCGCCCACGTGGTGCTCGTGGCTGAATGCAACGGGCTGAGTCCTGGGAACGTTCTCCCGCGTGATCCATCCAGAGCCGGCGAACGCGGCCAGGAGCCAAAGAAGGAACGCCACCGCGCCGAGCGCTCCGAACAGCGAGACCCGCGCCAGGGTGTTCGTGCTCGGCTTGAAGAGTTGCGGCATCGATCCACGGTCAGCGCGCGCGACTTAAGTCGCGAGCTTCGCCGCATCAAGAGGCTCGCGATTTCCCGCGGACCCGGAGAAGGACTCGCGCAAAGCCGCAAGGCCGCAAGGGTTCGGAGAGATCCGGTCCTCGATGGCGTCGAGCTAGTGCGGCGCGGCGCAGGTTCGGCCAGGCGTTGGGCCGAGGCGAAAGGCGGAGAGGACGCCGGACAACAGGCAACAGGCAACAGGCAACAGGCAACAGGCGGCGAACTCGCGCGCGACGAGCTCGCGCGCGAAAACGAAGCGGTCCTTCCAGGGCGGCCACGGCGCACTTTCGGAACAGAGCCTGGTTGGACGGCTTCAAGCGCCGAGGACCGCACTCCGCGATCTGATCCGGCGGTTCCCCGTTGCCATTGCCTGTTGCCTGTT
>JACPQR010000191.1 GCA_016190375.1 Deltaproteobacteria bacterium | reverse complement strand
GGTGACGGCGATGGCGACGGCGACGGCGACGGCGACGGTGACGGCGACGGCGACGGTGACGGCGACGGCGACGGTGACGGCGATGGCGACGGTGACGGCGATGCCGACGCTGACTGCGGGAACGGGATCCTCGACCTCGGTGAGGGTTGCGATGACGGAGATCTCGACGACACCGACGATTGCCCGACGACCTGCGTCCCCGCGTTCTGCGGCGATGGCTTCACCCACGCAGGATCGGAGGGCTGCGACGACGGCGATCTGGATGACACGGACGACTGCCCGACGACCTGCGTCCCGGCCTTCTGCGGCGACGGTTTCACCCACGCAGGATCAGAGGGCTGCGACGACGGCGATCTGGATGACACCGACGACTGCCCGACGACCTGCGTCGCGGCCTTCTGCGGCGACGGCTTCACCCATGCGGGATCCGAGGGCTGCGACGACGGCGATCTAGATGACACCGACGATTGCCCGACGACCTGCGTGCCGGCATTCTGCGGCGACGGCTTCACCCATGCGGGATCCGAGGAGTGCGACGACGCCAACGACGTGCAGACCGACGCCTGCCTGATCGGCTGCATCGCCGCTTCCTGCGGCGACGCCTTCGTCCAGACGGGCGTCGAGGAGTGCGACGACGGGAACCGCAACCAGGACATCCCCGCCTACGCAATCCGCCAGGGGCTCCTCGAGATCCTCCCGCAGCCGGTCGGCACGACGGACACCAGCACGCTCTTCTACGACTACAGCTCGGCCAGCGGTCACACCGGCTTCGAGGATCCGGACCGTGCGACCACCTTCGTCTACCAGCAGCTCGACACGGGCGCGCTGTCGATCATCTACACGTTCAGCCAGGACGATGGGAACCTCGACGGAGCCGCCGACATAGGCATGTTCGGCCTCGGAAACGTCGACCCCGTGGTCCTCTCCGACGAGCCTGGGGAGCTGACGTTCCTGGGCGGCGGGATGGTCTTCGGGCGCCACCAGTGGTTCAACAACGCCGATGGCGGCGTGGTCGCCTTCGACTGCCCGGCTGCCGTGACCGTCGGGATCGCAAACCTCGTCAACATCAACGAGTGGGTCTACGTCGAGGCCGACGGGACCACGACCGCCCTCGACATGACGGCGCGTCTCGAGATCGAGTGCAACGACGAGCCGGCGAACTGCAACACGAGCTGCGCCGTTCCGGCGTGCGGCGACGGGTTCCTCGATCCCGGTGAGGAGTGCGACGACGGGAACCTCACGGACGGCGACGGCTGCCCTGCCGACTGCGACCTGCCACAGGGCCCCGTCGCCCAGTGACGGCTTCTGGCTCTTCTGGCGTGATCCCTGCATAATCCAGGTCGATGCTGCCCGTTTGGCGGGTGATCCTCAGCGGAGTGCTGGGGTCGGGGCTCCTCACCTGCGTGGCGTCCGTCGACTCCGGCATCACCGATGGCGGTGGACAGTCCGACCTCTGCGAGGGCGTGACCTGCTCGGAGGGCTTCACCTGCCTCGAGGGCGCCTGCGTTCCGGAGGATCCTTGCCTCACCGTCGTCTGCGACGGTGAGGGCGAGGAGTGCAGCGGTGGCCGGTGCGTCTCCTGCGAGAGCGACCAGGACGGCGACGGCTACGAGGCCTGCGTCGACTGTGACGACGGCAACGCGGGCATCGGCCCGGGCAGCGAGGAGCCGTGCGAGACGCGGTGCGCCATGGGCACCGTGCGCTGCCTGGGAGTGGCCGGCTGGTCGACCTGCTCGGCGCCGGTCGAATGCGAGTGCGAGCCCGGGGCCACGCGCACCGAGCCGTGCGGTCGGTGCGGCTCGGTCCAGCGCACGTGTGGCGCCGACGGCATATGGGAGGAGGATCCCGGCGAGTGCTCCGAGGTCGGCGAGTGCGTTCCGGGGGCGATCGGGACCCAGAGCTGCGGCGAGTGCGCGGAGCAGCAGCGCGAGTGCACCGCGGAGTGCGTCTGGGGCCCGTGGAGCGACTGCGGCGGCCCCGAGGGTTGCGCGCCAGGCGAGACCGAGCAACAGGACTGCGACGACGTCGGCGTTCGCACCCGGACGTGCGGCGAGGACTGCTCGTGGGGCGCGTGGTCGAACTGCGGCGCCGGCGGCGAGTGCGTCCCGGGCGCGGTGAGCGAGGAGGACTGCGAGCAGTGCGGGACCCGGGGCCGCACCTGCACCGACGCCCAGGCCTGGGGCGACTGGGGTGCCTGCGAGGACCAGGGACCCTGCTCTCCGGGCGCGACCGAGAACCAGGCCTGTGGCAACTGCGGCACCAAGACGCGCACCTGCGGCGCCGATTGCCAGTGGGGAGCCTGGGGCGGGTGCGGCGGTGAAGGCGCGTGCACGCCAGACGCCACGCGCGACGGCGGCTGCGATCCCTGCGCCTATCAGGTCTGCTCCGATCAGTGCGCCTGGGGCGGCTGCGTGCTTCGCGCCGGAAGCGAGTGCGAATGGCAGGAGGGCACCCACTGGCGCTGCTGCGGGTCCAGCCGGTGGCAGTTCTGCCTCCCGAACTCGTGCGAGTGGTCGACCGACTGCGACATCTGCCAGAACAACGGCTGCGGGTGCAATTAGTACCGCGCGCGGAGGCCCACCCAGACGAGGTCGCTGGGATCGAGGTTCGCCAGCGCGCCGTCGGACGGCGCTTCGGCCACGACAGCGCCGCCCTCGAGACGCAGCGCATCCGTCAGCCGGAGCCAGGCGCGCGCCGAGACCGCCGCCGAGAGGCCAGGCGCGATCGTGAGCGTGCTCGCCTCCAGCCCGAGGTCGCCGCTCTGCGGTGACCAGCGGACGAGCGCCGAGGCGCCCACCGCGCTCCGCCCTGGGCCGAGGAAGACGAGCTCGGCTCCCTCGGTCTGCCCCGGCCCGTCGGTCGCGGCCACCGCAAAGACCTCCACCTGCGCCTGCCAATCGTCCTCGACCTTCTCCAGGTGGGCGGCGCCCTGCACGAGGCCTCGCCGCGCGGCGCAGGGAATGCGGCATTCGGCGTCGTCCCTCACGTAGACGGTCCGCTCGGGCGTGTAGCCCACCTCCCACTTCACCAGAAATCCGCCCGCCGGCGTCTCGCCGTCGAGGACCAACTGGACGTATCGCTCGTAGCGCGAGCGCAGGACGTCCTTCCCGGTCTGGAGTGCTTCCACCACCGGAAGCCAGGCGGTCGGATCCTCCGGCGAGTCGAGCGCCGAGCGCAGCTCGGGTGACATCCAGACGGTGGGGATCTTCTCGTAGCCCAGAAAGGCGCTCGCCGCGATCTCCGACTCGCCGAGCGTCACCGTCGCGCGGGTGCCCACCTGGCCAGAAGAGAGGTTCTCCTCGGGGAGCTCGCTGACGAGAAGCTGGTCCTGAACGTGATCCACGATCGAATCGTCAATCAATGGCCGGACTCGATCGAAGAGCCCCCGGAAGCCCGCAGGCGCGCCGGGGCCGAGCAGCGCCGTGTCGGTTCCGAAGACGTCAGCCCTCATGGGAACGAAGAAGGGCTGCCAGGCCGCCTGCAGGCCAACGCCTCCCGTGCGGCCCTCGACGCGCAGGGCCGGGACCGGGACGACCGGCAGCGACTCGACTCCGCCGCCGAACCCTTCGCGCAGATCGGGCGGGTTCCAGAAGTCGCCGGCCGACAGCGTGTCCACCCTCCCCCATCCGATGAACTGATTGCCGGCGCGGACGTCGAGAGGGCCGACCCGGGCATCGAGGTAGGCGTCGAGGAGGCGCGCCTCGAAGGCGCCGCGCGCATGCAGGACCATCTCCTCGGGCCTGGCCCTGAGCGCGTGCTCGAGCCGCCCCGCCGCGAAGGCTCGCGCGCGCTCGCCCAGAGGCTGCCCGATCTCGAGGTCGAGCCGGGTTCGCCATTCCGAGACGTCCTCGCCGTTGTCCTCGTCCCAGTCGGTGTCGACGGCCAGGCGCGTCGAGCCGACGATCGAGAGGCTCCCCTGACGCCCCGCCGGCACCTGCGCCGGAGGCGGCGACGGCTCCGCCAGCGGCTCGCCTCCGAGCTCGGGATCCTCGATGACCTCGTCCGCCCAGGCGCGCCGCGCCGGGGGTCCCGCGAAGAGGCCCAGCAGAGCGAACGCCAGTGTGGGAAGACGTATCACCCGCGCTCGAGGCTTCGGGCAGTGAACAGGTCGGCCGGGACGTCGTTGCGGAAGCGAATCGACTCGATCACGAGGTCGGTCGAGTGCCCATCCTGCGCGTTCTGCATCCTCGACTCCATGATCACGGGGCGTCCCTGCATGGTCGTCACACGGCGCGAGTACATCGTCTTGAGGAGCCGGCCCGAACGGTCGAAGAACTTGATCCGGAGCGGCACGTGGTCGGCCTTTCGCACCCAGACCTGGATCCTGCCGTACTGCGAAGCGCTGGAGGCGCCCGGCGTGGACTCGAGGACGTAGCAGTCGCTCTGCCCCAGCCGCTCGTCAGCCAGGCGGCGCGACGAGGCGCCCTGCCGGAGGTCCCGCTGGTCGAGATCCGCGTAGGTGAAGTCCGAGCCCATGAAGCTGCCCTGGCGCTCGCGGCCCACGATCCGCCGCGTGCGCCGGAGCGCCGGGAGCCACACGTACTGCTCGTCCTCGCGGTCGGCGTGCTGCAGGAGCAGGAAGGCCGTGCCCGCGACGTCGGCGGGCTCGCGGAACCGCACGATGCTCCGGACCTCGTCGCCGTCCTTGCGCGACAGAGATTCGAAGACGCGGGTGCGGTGCGATCCGTCGCGGGACGAGAGCACCATCCTCATCCGCACCTCGGAGCCGTTGAATCCGAAGGCGTCGTTGCGGAGCATCCTCCTGAGGATCTCGCCGGCTGTGAGCTCCGGGTCCGCGCTTGCGCCGGCCGACAGAGCGATGATCGACAGGAGGACTGGCAGGCGTCGCATCGTCACCTCCGTGCCGCGCGGATCCTGGCCCGCAGGGCGGGCGGCACAAAGACAGTTTCGATCTCCGGCTCGAGCTCCGACAGCGCCTCGCATAGTACCGCGATCCTGTCGGTTATGGGCGCGAGGCCGTCGACGAGTATGAGCGGGACTCCGTTCACGCGGCAGAGCCCGCCGGCCCGGTCGCCTCCCTGCCAGACGGGCTCGACCCGCACCGCGACTCCGATCCTGGCGGCGAGGTCCTCGAGCATCCGAAGCGTCGTCGGGTCGTCGATGCAGCAATTGTAGGGGACGGAGTTAACAAGTTCACGAAAGCCGTCAAGCTCACGAAAGCCGTTGTGAACTCGGCGGCGCCGCCCCGGTTCGTGAACTTGTTAACCGCGTCCCCTTGCCGGAGCGGCGGGCGCCCCGTAGGCTGTGTCTCGTGCGCCGTCTGGCTCTGGTCCTCTTCGCGGCCTGCACCGGCCCCGAGCCTCCGGTGGTCGTCATGACCGGTCCCGCGCCGGGCGCCAGGTTCGAGTCGGGAACGGTCGCGCTCTCAGGCCACCTCGCTGGCGGATCGGCCGAGACCGTGCGGTGCAGGCTCGACGGCGGGCGGGCCTGGGCCCTGGGTGTCGGGCCGTTCGGTGAGTTCGGCGCCCTCGTCAACGCGGGCGCGGGGCGGCACCAGCTCCGCTGCGAGGCCGGAGGCAGGACGAAGAGCGTGGGGTTCGAGGTCGACGCCTTCGTTCGCGTCCGCGGCGGCGACCTGACCGTCGACGGGCAACCGTTCAGGTTCGTCGGAGTCAACGCCTACTACCTTCACGAGGAGGCCACGCGCGAGGTCCTCGGCGTCGCGGCGGCGAAGGGGAAGATCGACGAGGTCCTGGCCAGGGCGGTCGATCTCGGCGCGACGGTCGTGCGGACATGGGCGTTCAACGACGATCCCGAGAGCGGCACCGTGATCCAGGAGGCACCCCTCGCGTACAGCGAGGCCGGCCTCGTCGGGCTCGATCGCGTGATCGCCGCCGCGGGAGCGCACGGGCTCAGGCTCGTCCTGCCGCTCGGCAACTACTGGCCGGACTACGGCGGCGTGCCGCAGTACCTGCGCTGGCACGGTCTTCCGCCCGGCCGACCGGATCGGTTCTTCACCGATCCCGGCGTGAGGAGCCACTTCCGGGCGCACATCGAGCACTTGTCTTCGCGCAAGAACACGGTCACGGGGATCCGGTACCGCGATGATCCCACGATCCTCGCGTGGGAGCTCCTGAACGAGCCGAGGGGAACCGGTCTCGACGCCGAAGGAGCCGCGCTGGCGAGCTGGGTCGCCGAGATGGCCGACACGGTGCGGCGCGCCGATCCGAACCACCTGGTCGGCACCGGTGAAGAGGGCTTCGACTCCGTGGGCGGGCTGGACTCCGCCTACTGGCGCCGGCTCGGAGCCCGCGAGCTCGTGTCCCCCGGGGCGGGCTCCGACTTCCTCGCCAACACGGCCCTCGTCGATTTCGCCTCCTGCCACGTGTACCCCGAGGCCTGGGGCGTGCCGCCGCGCGACGTCGCCGAGGCCGGCACGCGCTGGATCGAGGAACACGCCAGGATCGCGGCCACGCTCGGCAAGCCTCTCGTCGTCGGGGAGTTCGGCCTGCGCAACCGCGAGCTCGCCGGCGGCGCCTTCACCGTGGCCGAGCGGCGCTCGATCTACGACGAATGGCTCGGAAGGAGCGGATCCGATCGCGCCGTCGCCGGTGTCCTCTCGTGGATGCTGATGCACGACGGCCGGGTCGACGCCTACGACGCCTACGCCTGGACCTGGGTGTCCGGCCATCCGGCGGAGCTGCCGTCCACCCGCTACGCGGAGCTGTATCGCCAGTACGCCGCACTCCTCTCGGGCGGCCTGATGTGAGACAGTCGTCGGGAATGAGAGATCGCTCCCGGCCGCCGCGACCCGCCCGCCGCCTCTTGCGCGTCGCGGATCGGGCCGTCCTCGGGCTGGCGAACGGGCTGGTGCAGTTCGTCGACGGGGCCGCGCGCCCGACGATGGGCAACGCGCCGAAGGAGCTCGTCCTGAAGAAGGGCAAGCTCGAGGTCCACCGGCTCGTGCCGCCCGCCGCACAGGAGGTCGAGATCGGCACGGAGACGCTCCGCGTGGAAGCGCGCCGCTTCCCGGTTCCGGTCCTGCTCGTGCCGCCGCTGATGGTCCGTCCCTACATCTACGACCTCAGGCCCGATCACAGCCTTGCCCGCATGCTGCGCAACCGAGGCTTCGCCGTCCACATCGTCGACTTCGGCGTCCCGGAGCGCGAGGACGCGGGCCTGCGCCTCGAGGACTACGTCCTGGACTTCATGCCCGCCGCGGTGGAGGCGACCCGGAAGAGCGCCGGCTCGAAGGACGTGAGCCTCGTCGGCTACTGCATGGGCGGCATCTTCGCGCTCCTGTACGCGGCCGCCCTGGGGAACGACGGCGTGCGGAGCATCGTGTCGATCGGCGCGCCGGTGAACTTCGAGAAGATGGGCCTCCTCACGATCGCGGCGCGGCTGGGGGCCGGGCGGATCGACGCTCTCATGGACAGGATCGGCAACATCCCCGGCGGCGCGGCATCGCAGGGGTTCAAGCTGATGAGCGGCGCCAAGGCCATCACGAAGTGGGCCGACCTGTTCATCCACCTGTGGGACGAGGAGTACGTGCGAGGCTTCGACGCCGTGAACACCTGGGTCAACGAGCTCATCCCCTACCCGCGCGACGCGTTCCGTCAGATGGTCAAGGACGTCGTCGCGGGGAACAAGCTGCTCGGTCGCGACCTCGTCCTCGGCGGCCGGAAGATCGACGTCGGCGCCGTCGAGGTCCCGCTCCTCGCCTTCGCCGGCAGGACCGACAACATCGCGCCGATCGCCAGCGCCGCCGACATCGTCGAGATCGTGGGCAGCCGGGACAAGCGCTTCATCGAGGTGCCCGGGGGTCACGTCGGCGTCGTCGCCGGACGCAAGGCGAGGCAAGCCGTCTGGGAGCCAACGGCCGACTGGCTCGCGCCGCGATCGCTCTAGGGGTGCGTCGCGCGGCCCGGGGTTTCGCTGGTCGCCGTCGCCGTTGACGTGGACCTTGACGGCGACGTGGACGTGGACCTGGACGCTCCCCGGTTGACGCAGGGCTGGTCGCGTCAAACGTGGGCCGCCGACG
>JACPQR010000020.1 GCA_016190375.1 Deltaproteobacteria bacterium | reverse complement strand
CTCTCCGATCGATCCGTGGCCCCAGGTCGTCCCCTCGTCATAGTCGCTGGCCCGGCTGGCCTCGCCCCAGGAGTAGCCCAGCGCGGAGCTGCCCTGGATCAGGTTCTCGCCGACCGACTGATGGCCCCAGAAGAGGCGCCGCATCGAGAGCTCCGCGAGCTCCTGCGCGCCGAGCGCGTCGAAAGCCGCGATCCCGTCGACACCCACGACGCCTGGAACGATCTCACCGGCGTCGACCGGCGGCTCCTCGAGGATGGGCTCGTCCTGCTGCGGCTCCTCGGGGGCCTCTTCGTCCTCGACCTCCTCGGGCTCCTCGACCCACGCGTCCGGCTCGTCGATCTCGACAGGCGGCTCGTCGGCGGGCGCCTCGCCCTCGGGCGCCTGCGGCGCGCAGGCCGGCAAGGGCGCTCGCGCGCCCGGCGCCGCCTCGCAGCCGTCGGGGATCATCCGGTCCCGGCCGAAGCAGGCGGAGCAGTCCGAGGGGAACAGCGTGAAGGTCCGCCAGGCCCAGCCACCACCGGGCGCGCGACGGCAGACCTGCGAGATCGAGGTGGGGTTGCCCTGCGCGTCTCGCCAGGCCGACTGGCTGAGCGCGCACCGCCAGACCTCCGAGAGGCTCTCGTCGCACCCATTCGGGTCGAGGTCGTCGCTCGCCGGCAGCGGCTGGCACTCCTCGCCCGACGAGGTGGTCTCGAAGGATCCCTCCGCCGGGCACCCGGCGAGGAGGAGAAGGAGCAGAGAGGCGGCGTACCGCGGTTTCCACGTCGACATGGCGAGCCTCCTGCCCTCGAGGAGATTCAATGGTCGGGCCACGCCGTATCGCCCGCAATTCGTCGCCACCGTTCGCGGAAGTGCTCGGTTTCGGGGACGTGTCACCTGCCAGGTTTCGTCCTCCGCCGTGCACAGGTTGGGGCGCGTCCGCTAGCAGGTGTCGCCGCCCCGAGGAGCGGGTTTGCGCGGAGTCCTGGACGGCACGGGCGTTGAATGGCGTGAGTGGAAGGAGGATCGCCATGTCGCGCACCCAGCTTCCTTTCCTCGCCGCTCTCGTCGCCGTCTCTCTCGCCGCCGCCGGCTGTGCGGTGGAGCAGATGCGCCCTGGCGATGCCGACGCGGGCGCCGATGCAGATGCGGACGCCGATGCAGATGCGGACGCCGATGCAGATGCGGACGCCGACGCAGATGCGGACGCCGACGCGGACGCCGACACGGACGCCGACGCTGACGGCGACGCCGACTGCCAGGTGCCCGAGGGGCTCGCGGGGGCCTACGCGGGATCGTTCGAGGGCTCCGTGACCTTCGCGATGGACCCGCCCGTGGTCGTCGAGGTGTCCGGGACGGTGTCGTTCGACCTCGTGGGGCCGGACGCCGAGTTCTACGAGGTCTCCGGCGAGATGGTCGGACAGACCGCGGACGGGCTCGCGCACTTCCGGGGCGCCATGAGGGGCGAGATGCGTTGCGACCAGCTCCGCGCCGACGTCGACGTCGAGCTCGAGGAGCTCCCTGACTTCCCGCTCACCGGCTCCGCGTTCGCACGATGGGATGGCGCGCGGTTCGGCGCCGGTACCTGGGCGGGGGCGGTCGAGTCGGGCGAGGCAACGGGAAGCGGCTCCTGGTCCGCTTCTCGATGACCGGCTAGTTGCTAAGGCACGTCGGCGATCACGAGGAGGCCCGCAAGCACGCCCACGTAGATGCGGCGGTCCGGTCCGACGGTGACCGCGGAGTAGACGTTGTTGTACGCGGCCCCATCCCCGGTCGGGACCGTGAGCCGCACCTGGCCCGTGTCGAGGTCGAGACCCGTCAGCGCCCAGCCCGAAGCATCGTCGAAGCTGTAGACGTAGACGAGACCGCTCGCGGTCGACAGCGTCGGCACGCTCGTCGGAGCCAGGACGTCCGCGAGCCAGACCCGCTCGCAGCGGCCCTCGGGCGACATGTCGATGCGGGCGACTCCCGATAGACCGGTGAGGTTCTGCTCGATGATCATCGTGCGACCCGCGACGACGATGGCGTTGTCGGTCGCCGCCTCCCCGTCGAAAGCCGGCAGCTTGCACACCTCGCGCGGGCCGTCCCCGGCGGTGCGTCTGAGCACGAGCAGGTTCACGCTCTCGGCGTCGTCGGCCAGGACCACGCGATCTCGGCCCATCAATGCCGGCGTCGTGCCGGACCCCGTGCCGAGCCGCCCCGGACGGGGCTCCTCGTAGGGCGCCTCGACCGGGTGCGACCAGCTCTCCTGGAGATCCTCTCCGGTCCAGTCGACACGGTGGATCGCCGAGCTCGTGACGATGAACAACCCCCCGTCCTCGTCGAGCGACAGCGCGTTCGACACGGACGAGCCCCCGAGCTGCAGCGTCGCGAGCGGGCCACCGTCCAGGCTCGACCCGAGCACGCCGACCGTCCCCTCGGACCCGACGAACGCGATCTCGCCCGAGAAGAGCGCGGAGGCGGCGACGAGCACCTCTTCCTCGCCGAGCACGTCGCCCAGCTCCGCCGCAGCCTCCTCTGCGAGCGTGCCCCCGGGCCCCTCGTAGCGGACGACGCGCTTGCCGATGCCCAGCACCGGATCGCCTGCCGCGTCGACGAACCCGTAGACACCCGCGAACGCGCCTTCCGCGGACAGGTCCACTCTGCCGACGACGGCGAGGCTCTCCCGGTCGATCTTCCACAGCGACGCACCGGTCAGCCCGCGCGCGACCGTGAAGATGTCGTCCACCGGATCGAACAGGACGAATATCGCGTCCCCGTCGAGCTCGACGAGGTCGACGGATACCTCCGCGGCGCCCTCCACCGCCGGCAGGTCCGAGTAGTGCCGGGCGTAGCTGTCGCCATGATAGATGGGCCAGCTCGACGCGGCGAGAGAGGGATTCGGTGGAGGGTCCTCGTCGTTCCACTGCGCCGCGTCTTCGCGCGAGCCGCCATCGTCGAGCGGCCCCGCGTCTTCGCGCGAGCCGCCGTCCCCTGGGAGCCCGGCATCCGGACCCGGCCCCGAATCGGTCGTACGGTCCGGCGGATCCTCGCAACCGGCAATGGCCATCAAGACGACCGCCCACGAGCCGCCGATGACCCGCATCGTCCCCTACCTCTCGAACTCGGACGTGTCGGTGAGGATCGGGCCCTGGCGGGTCTTGGTCACGGTGGACCGCGGTCGGATCGCCGGTTGACGGCGCTTGCGGACGGGGCGACGCGCGGGGTCGACGTCCGGCGCCCTCGTCTCCGCTGCGGTCGGCACCTTCACGCCCGTGGGCGGCGCGACCGGGGGAGAGGCCGAGGGGATCGGAGGCGCCACGGCCGGTGGCGGCGCGACGGGCCCGCGCGGCGGCGCGGCCACGGTCGGCGGTGTCGCCGGTGTCGAACGGATCTGCGGCGTCGGCTCCGGCGGCGCCGGCGGCGAGGACCAGAGGAACCACGCGATCACGGCCGCAGCGCCCAGGAGCGTCGCGGCGATCGACGCCAGCGGGCCGGGAAGCCGGCGGCGCAGGCGGGTGGCCGCCGTGGCGGTCGACCGGGGAGCGGGCGTGGTCGCCTCCGACTGGCCGGTGAGCGTCCCCCACGGCTGACCGCCGGCATCGAGACCGGTCATCGCCGTCGGGGCGTCGTGGAAGGAGATCGCGGCCATCGGACCGGATGCCACGGTCTGGGCGTCGTCGTCCTCTTCCGCGAACGGCGCGAACGCGTCGGCCAGCTCCTCGGCGCTCTGGTAGCGGTCCTCGCGATTGTTGGCGATCGCCCGGAGGATCACGGCCTCGAGCTCCGCGGACAGCGATGGGCGGACCTGTCGCGGCGGCGTCGGCTCGCCGTTGATCACCTGAAGCAGCAGCTCCTGGGTCGAGCGGCCCGGGAAAGGGAGCCGTCCGGTCACGGCCTCGTAGAAGGTGACGCTCGCGGCGTACAGGTCGCAGCGATGGTCGAGGTCGAGCCGCCCACAGGCCTGCTCGGGCGCCATGTACGCCGGAGTCCCCACGATCACGCCCGCTCGAGTCTCGTTCGTCGAGATCGCCCAGGTGATCTTGGAGACGCCGAAGTCGAGGAGCTTGATGGGACGCCCGGCAGCCGAGCCCGCGAGGAGGAAGACGTTGTCGGGCTTGACGTCGCGGTGGAGGATCCCCTGTCGGTGCGCCGCCGCGAGCGCCGAGAGGATGGGCAGCGTGATCGAAACCGCCTCCGCGACGGACAGCGTCTTTCGTCGCTTGAGCAGGGTGCGCAGGCTCTCCCCGTCGAGCAGCTCCATGACGAGGTAGGGCGCTTCATCGGGCGTCGTGCCGATGTCGTAGATGTCGACGATCGACTCGTGACCGACCGCCGCGGCCGCGCGCGCCTCGGTCATGAAGCGACGCGTCGCGGTGGGATCGCCCGCGTACTCGGGGTGAAGGACCTTGACGGCGACCTTCCGTCCGATGACGACGTGCTCGGCCGCGAACACCGAGCCCATGCCGCCAGAGCCGAGCAGCCGATCGAGCCGGTACTTCCCGTCCAGGACCTCACCGAGTCGACCGGCCATTTTCGGCGATCGTAGCCCGGACGCGAGCCGCGGGCCAGTCGATGACCTCGGATCTACCGCCTCACCGGCAGCTCGTTCTGCCGGTACCACATCAGGTAGAGGAGCTGGTAGTTGCACCCCGAGCACACGTACTCCGGATCGTCGGGCTCGGCGATGGCGCCGTCCATCCAGTGGTGCAGCGTTGCAGTGCCGCAGGTGTCCTCGACGCAGCTCTGCTCGAGGCAGGCCCCGTCGTCGGAGCAGGCCGGCTCGCAGGGATCGCGGTGGAAGTTCGACACGCACCAGGGACCGTGGATGTCCCGCTCGAGGAAGTCGAGCACGGGGTCCACCTGCTCGACGTAGGACACGTCGCCCGTGATCTCGTACAGGAGCATCAGCGCGAGGATGAGGTAGTTCTGGCTCGAGAACGTCGTGTAGTCGTCGGTCCGGGCGCCCATGTGCTCGGCGCTGTAGGGCGACCGATAGCGGCCCGGCCCCTCGAGGCCGCTGTCTTCGGTGATCGCGAGCGGCTGGATGCCCTCGTAGGTCGCGAGGGCACGGTCGCGGGTGGCAGGGTCGCCGGTGAGCTGGTACAGGCGGGACTCGAAGATGATCATGGCGATGTTCGGGTAGAGGAACAGGCCCGGCCGGACGTCGCCATCGTTGAACTCGTAGTAGGTGCCGTTCCACGCGCGCTGCTCGATCTGCTCGCCCACTTGCGCCGCCCAGTCGACGAGCTCCTGGCTCCGGTCGCCCCCGAGCACCCAGGCACGCTGCAGGCTGAGGAGCGCGGCCAGCGCGTTGACGGCGGTCGGGCCGTAGGTGTCCATCGCGTAGCCCGGCACGGCCTCGGCGGGCAGGTAGTACCCGACGGCGGCCACGAGGCCGTTGATCGTGTCGATCAGCTCGTCCAGGGCGGCCAGGTCTCCCCCGTCCCCCGTGGCCGCCATGTACTCGACGAGGCCGAGGGCGCTCATCAAGATCTCGTTGACGTCGCCGTGCAGCAGATCCCGTTCGGTGACGATCGCGACGTTCCGCGGCTCGACGTCCCGCGCGAGCTGCCGGTACTCCTCGTTCTGGTCGCTCTCGCCTGCGCGCGCGAGGAACCCGAGCGCGTAGAACGGCGCATCGCCGTAGTCCTCCTTCCAGTCGCCCTCGACGACGGTGAACTCCCTCACCTCCCGCTGCACGCGCTCGTACAGCTCCTGGTGCCTGAACGCGGGGAACGGCGCGGGCTCGTCCGAGCTGCACGCCCCCATGAGGGCCGCGGCCAGTGCCAGTCGACGGGGCGCACGCATGGCATCTCCCCCTTTCACGAGGAAGTACGCTAGCCGCATCCCGGCGCGAGATCCAGCGTCCCGCGGGGAGCGCTAGCTCCGCGAGCCCCAGCGGCGAAGGTAGATCGTCAGCCACCGGCGGTTCACCGGCAGCCCCGCCGCCCGCAGGACGCGCTCGGTCTCCGAGAGGTTCTGGCCGGTCGACCGGTAGGCCTCGACGATTCGAGCCCGGTTGGCCTCGTACAGCGAGCCGCTCTTCTCGGCGTCGCCTCGCTCGCGCACGACCGATCCCGCCAGGTGGTCCCCGAAGACGCGCCGGACGATCCTCTCGGGCGGGTCAGGGGCCCTCGCGGCCCGCGCCACCATCTCGGCCGCGATCGCCTCGAGCGCTCGGACGTTCCTTCCCGAAAGGTCCGCGAGACAGAGGGCCTCGAAGTGGTCGGGACCGAGGGCAAGTGCGAGCGCCCGACCGTCGATGCCGGCGTCCTGGGCTGACTTGCCGAGCGCGGCGAGGAGGATGTCCGGAATGTCCGCCCGGCGGCGCGAGAGGGCCGGCACCTCGATCCTGAACAGGCGAGCGACGAGGTCGGGCGCGAGCTCCGGCGCATCGAGCGGGTGGTTCGTGGCGAGCACGAGCCGCACCGAAAGGCGGCGCGCGCCGGACGCGCCGATCCTCGCGTGCATCCCGTCCTCGACGAACCTGAGGAGCGAGCGCTGGACCCTGAGCGGCAGCGCGTGCAGCTCGTCGAGGAACAGGACGCCGTCGTCGGCCTCCTCGAGCAGGCCCTTTCGCGCGTCGACCCCGCTGAAGACGCCCCGCCCGACGCCGAAGAGGGTCGTCTCTGCCTCGTCCGCCGACGCGAACCGCGCGCAGTTGTGGGCCACGAGCGGTCCATTCCGGCCCAGGTCGGCCGCCAGCCTCTGCGCGCAGAGCTCCTTCCCGGTGCCGGACTCCCCGGCGAGAAGCAGGTGCTTGCCGGTCCGCGAGGCGACACCAAGCGCGTGGACGAGGGCCGGCGTGTGGAACCGCCCCGCCATCTCCACTGGCGGCTCATCGTCGGCGGAGAGGATCTCGAGGTCGGGCTCGATCACGAGGACGGCGCGACCCGCTCGGACGACGCTGCCTGCGGCCGCGAGCGTCGGGCCCGCGAGGCGCTCGCCGTCGAGGAACGTTCCGTTCGTGCTTCCGAGATCCTCGACGATGAAGGCGCCGGCCGAGGGTCGGATGCTGGCGTGGAGCGACGACATGCGGTCGTCATCGAAGGTCCACTCGGCGCGGGAGCTGCGGCCGACGGTCAGGCCGCCGCCCAGGGGTCGCCACGCCTCTGACGTCGATCCCACCGGCGACCAGGCCACGAGGATCCCGGGGACGGGCTCGCCCCGCGAGAATGCATCGAAGCGACCGGTAGGTACGGTTGAGACCACTTGCCCGGGCTCGGCCAGAGCCGCCGGCGAGAATACATCAATCGCCCCCGGCCGCGTCCCCGGCGAAATCCGTCGACGGGTAGAGGAGGAACGCGACGAGGGCCGCGGCGACGGCGACACCGAGCGCGACGTCCGTCGCGATGACGAGGCGCCGGCCCGCCTCCTGCTCTCCGGCTGTCCGCATCGGGTTCGATCGATAGTCGGCGTCGCCGGCGAGGGCCAGGGCGCCCAGGATCGCCGTCGCGGCGATCGCGGCGCCGGACGTGACCGTCGCCGACCAGAACCATCCGGGTGACAGCCCGCGGTTGGGCGGGGGTCGCGTGCGACGGTTCCCGGAACGGACCGGGGCCATGTCGATCGCCAGGTGAGTGGTCTCGCCCGCCTCGATCCGTACGACGTGCCGTGCGTCGAGGTGTCCCTCGAGACGAGCGCCGATGTCCACCTCTCCGACCGGAAGCACGAGCGGCCCGGGCAGGGGCGCCGTGCCCGCGTCGTGGCCCTCGATCCGGATCGAGGTCCCATCGATCGCGGTCACGCGCAGGCGCCCGACGGCGCCGCCGAGGGCCTCGATCTCGCGGATCACCTGGCCGCGCCTCGCCGCGGGTGCCTGGGCGCCGAACTCGCGCAGGAACCGCTTGAGGGCCTCGAGCGCCTCGGCCCCCCGACCCAGGTGCTTGAGACAAAGGGCGACGTCGAAGAGCGCGACCTGCGTGGGGTAGAGCTGCAGGGACATCTCCAGCTCCGGCAGCGCGTCGTCCCAGCGCTCCTCCTGCATCAGCGCGACGCCCCGCTCGAACGCCTCGCGCGCGGGCAGGTTGGGCTCCTCCTGAGCCAGCGCGGGCGCGGGCGCGAGGGCGGCGAAGAGGACGGTGCAAGCGACCCGGGTCACTTCCGCGGATGCTACTACGGCAGAGGCGCCAACCGAACCCGCGTCGCGTGCATCGCTGCGCCCTCACCCAGGTCGGTGACGCGCGACTCGCGGAGCTGGTTGACGCCCACGAGGTCGCCACGCCACCTCGCGGGGTTCAGGAGAACGACGTCACGCCGGAGCGACGAGTCGGCGCGAACGCGCGCGCTCAGCCGCCCCGCCGAGCTCGAGATCACGGCCACCCCGCCGTCGGCGAGGTCTCGGGCCGCGAGCACGTCGGGATGTGCGCGAGCGACGGGCTCCGCGGGCAGGTCGTCCGGGGTGACCTGGGCGTTGACCATCTTCAGGCTCTTGGTCGCGACGAGGAAGAGCTCGCCCGGCCCGAGAGGCCGCGCGTCCGGTTCGAACGAGCGGATGAACTCGAACTTCCCCGAGGGAGTGGCGAAGCGGCGGTCCGCGAACGGCACGCGGACCCGTCCCGGCAGGCGGCGGGGGCGCTCCCTGAGCGCGTCGAGCCCGAGACCGGCAGCGGCCAGGGGACCGAGCAGGCGACCGAGCCACGCCTCCGCATCGCCCTCGAGCGCGGGTCCGAAGCCGAGGCGCCGGGCGAGGTCCTGCATGATCTCGCCGTCGGGCCGGGTCTCTCCGAGGGGCGGCACCACTCGCCGGGTCAGGCCGACCCAGCCGTGGCCATATGACGTCACCACGTCGTCCATCTCGAGGTACGTCGTGCAGGGGAGGATCACGTCCGCGAGCTCGGCGGTCGCGGTCATGAACTGATCGACGACGACGCGGAACGGGATCGACCGCAGCCCTTCGGCCACGCGGGTGCCGTCGGGCGCCGTTGCGACCGGATTCGCTCCCGCGACGAACGCGACCTCGAGGGGCGGCTCGGACGTGGCGAGGATCTCGTCGCCGAGGCGGGGTAACAGGAGCTGGCGCTTCGCTGCGGCCGGCGCCTCGCGCAGCGCTCGGAGGTCGAGGACCGGCGGGCCGACCAGGTCCGTCGAAGCGCCGCCGCCGGGCAGGCCGATGTTGCCGCTGACGGCCGCGAGCGCGTCGACGAGCCTGCTCGCGGCGCCGCCGCAGAGGTGGTAGGCGGGGCCGAGCCCGATCATCGTGCACAGAGGCTTCTTGGTCGCGTAGAGGTCCGCGACCGCCTCGATCCGAGAGCGGGGCACGTCCGTCTCGAGCGCGATCTGGTCGACCTCGCGCGACATCACGAGCTGGCGCCACTCGTCGAAGCCGTTCGACTGGTCTCTGGCGAGCTCCCGGTCCCAGGCTCCGCGCTCGAGCAAGAGCCGCGAGATACCCATGGCGAGCAGCCCGTCGGTGCCCGGCCGGAGCGCGAGGTGGAGGTCCGCCATCCGCGCGGTCGCGCTGCGGATCGGATCGATCACCACGAGCGGCGCACCGCGATCGCGCGCCTGCTTGACGAAGGGCATGCAGTGCGGGCGCGTGACGGCGAGGTTCTTTCCCCACACGACGAACGCCGCGCTGTTTGCGAGGTCCTCCGGCTCGTGGGTGCCGTCAGCGCCCATGTCGGCTTCCTGCGCGGCGATGCACGGCTCGACGCTCAGGCCCCCCCGGGTGGTCGTCGCTCCGCCGAAGTGCGCCCAGAACAGGCGCGACAGCACGCGAGCCACCCAGTGATGGATGCCCGAGTAGGTGACGTAGAGCGCCGACAGCGGCCCGTGCGCCGAGCGCGCGCGTTCGAGCCGCTCGGCGACGAGATCGAGCGCAGCGTCCCAGCTCACTCGCTCGAGCCCGCGCGGTCCGCGCCTGAGCGGGTGGAGCAACCGCTCGCGATGGTAGAAGCGCTCGAGGTAGTGGTTGCCACGCCAGCAGAGGAACCCCTGCGTGATCCCGTGCTCCGGGTCCGGACCATGCTTCGTGATCCTGCCGTCCTCGACCGTGGCGAGGATCCCACAGGAGTCAGGACAGTCGCGGTTGCAGATGGTGCGGATCTGGTGCGCCATGTCGCCGAGGCTAACCCGGCCGCGCTTCTCTCGGCCACCGCCGCCCTCCTGCTGTGGCGCGCCGTCGAGGGTGCTACCATCACGTCATGGTCGCGCCCGCTCCGAAGAGTCTGATCGTCGGCTACCTACTCTGGTTCTTCTTCGGGCTGATCGGCGTTCACCGCTTCTACACGGGCCGCTGGGTGACGGGGATCGTCTGGCTCCTGACCGGAGGGCTTCTGGGACTGGGCTGGCTCTTCGACGCGGTCTGGACCTTCGTCATGGTCCGGGACCCGAAGTAGCGGGCGCCGGGCCAGGCCGTGGCGCCCGAGGGATTCGACGTCGTCGACGCGCACGTCCACGCGTTCCCGCCGCGGGTCTTCGAGGCGATCTGGCGCTGGTTCGATCGCGAGGCGTGGTCGATCCGCTACCGGCTCGCGGCCGGCGAGGTGGTCTCGTTCCTCGCCGAACGGGGCGTCGCTCGCGTCGTGCTCCTTCACTACGCGCACGTGCCTGGGATGGCCGCCGAGCTCAACCGTTTCGTCGCCGAGGTTGCGCGCGCCGACGCCCGGGCCGTCCCCTGCGCGACGATCATGCCCGGCGAGGAGGGCGCCCGCGCCATCCTGGACGAGGCGCTCGGCCCGCTCGGATGCCGCGGCGTCAAGATCCACTGTCACGTGCAGCGCGTGGCGCCCGACGCGACCGCGCTCGACGACGTCTACGACGCGGCGGCCGCGCACGGCGTCCCGCTCGTGATCCATGCGGGGGACGCTCCGGCGCTGCCGGGATACGCCGCAAACGTCCGCGAGCTCTGCAGCCCGGAGGCGCTCGACCGGGCGCTTCTTCGCCACCCGCGCACGACGGTCGTGGTCCCGCACCTCGGCGCGGAACGGATGGAGGAGGTCGTCTCGCTCCTCGAAAAGCACGAGCGGCTCTACCTCGACACGACCATGGCCCTCGCGGGCTACCTCCCGTTCGATCCGGTCTCGCGGTCCACCGACGAGCCCGCGGCTCGCCGATGGCTGGACCGCGCGACGGCGATCGTGCGCCGCTGGCCGGACAGGATCCTCTACGGCTCGGACTTCCCGAACATCCCCTACGAGTGGGACAGGGAGCTGAATGCCTGCCTGTCCGTGGGTCTCGCGCCGGCCGACCTCGCCGCCGTCCTCGGCGGCACGGCGATGCGGCTGTTCCTAGCGGCTCCGTCCCCGCCTGGTCCCTGATCGCGCGGGCGCGTGTCGCGAGGATTCGAGCTCCGCTCGCAACAGGTCTCGCCGGCTGACGATGCCGACCAGGCGACCTCGCGACACGACGGGAACGCGTCGGAAGCGGTGCGTCATGAACAGACTGCGCACTTCGACGAGCGACGTATCGGGTCGGACGCCGACGACCTCGGTCTTCATGACCTTCGCGACCTCGACGCCGTCACCGATGAAGTCCAGGGCGAGGAGCAGATCGAACTCGGTCACCAGGCCCACGACGCGCCCGTCCCGCACGACCGGCGCTCCGCTCACGCCCCGGCGCACGAGCGTCCTGAGCGCCTCGAAGGCGCTGTCCCGTTCGCCCAGCGTGACCACCTTCCTCTGCATCACGTCCCGGACCTTCATGGCCGTCTCTCCGTTATCCGCCCCCTCGTGGAATCGAAGACGAACCAGCCCCCGCAGCGGCTGTCGTAGAAGGCGAGCTCGGAGGGGCCGAACCAGATCCGCACGCCTTCGTTTATCTCGCGACCGATCTTCACGTACGCGGAGGGATCGGGGCTGCGAGCGGCCTCGAGCCTCGCGAGCTCGAGCTCGATCCGCCGCAGGTCCTCTTCCTGGGCCTGGGCCAGACGGTCCAGCTCGGGAGCCATCCGGGTCGCCGTCAGGGGCCGGAGGCGCTCGAAGCGCCGCGCGTTCGACCGGAGACGCTCGGCCTCTGCCCGGAGCTGGAGGCAGCGGATCGCCACGAGCGGGTCCACGCCGACGACGAGCTCCGTGGCGACGCCGCTCTTCTTGCCGGCCACGGCCGCCTCGAGCCGCAGCCTGGCGCGGACTGCTCCGCCCACGATCCTCCCGGCGTGAGGGTCGCCCGCGCTGCCAGGCCGCACGAGGACCGAGCCGCCCGCGTTGACCGTGCTGTGGAGCACCTCTCGCTGCACGAGGACGTCCCGTCCTGCCTCGACGTAGGACTCGATCAGGTGCCCCGCGCTGACGTCCATCGCCGCGTGGACGCGGCTGCCCCGCAGGATGCCTTGACCGACGTGGACCGTTCCGCCCGCCTTCACCTCGACCGAGTCGATGCTCCCGTCGATCCACACGTCGCCGTCGGCACGGATGTGGAAGTCCGGCAGCACGTCGCCCCGGATCTGCACCGATCCGCGGCAGTCGATGTTCCCGACGCGGTAGTCGAGGTCTCCAGCGATGCGCAAGAGCTCATCCACCGAGATGCGGCCGGGCTCGGTCCTCAGGACGCCCGCGCGTTTCGCGCGCAGCTCGAGGCCGGCGCCGGCGACCTTCGTGCCCGAGCCCTCGGGCAGCCTCGCGGTCTGCGCCGGAGTCGCGCCGATCTTCCTGCCCCGCACGTCCCGTCCGTCCGTCCCTGGTTTGCCCGGGTGGAGCCGCGCGAGGAGCTGGTCCCTCGCGACGGCCACGAACTGCCCCTGGTCGCGGAAGTCGATGCGCCCATCCTGGCGCTCGGTGCCGCCCGAGCGCCTGGGATCCTCGACGAGGATCTCGACGCGGGCGTCGGTGCCGTCGACCCGGGGCGCCCCGGAGGCGATCTGTCGCCGGATCCGCTCCCCCGCGGCCCTTGCCTTCACCTCCTCCACGAGCGCCAGGAGCGCGCGGACGTCGATGCCGAACGCGACGCCCGCGCTCCGCAGCGCCGCTCGCAGGACCGGGAGCGTCGTTTCGACGTCCTCCTCGCGCACGACCGTGGCCCATGCCGACATGCCGTCGCCGGAGATCTCGACCTCGATCGCCACCGGGCGGAGCTTACCGCAGACCCACCGGTTCGAGAGCGGTCACCGCTCCGGCCGAGAGCCGGTCCTGTCGCCGGCGGGGCGCAAGCACGTGGAATCTCGGGAATGGACAGTGCGCCCGACGGCACCCGGATTGCTTCGCATCGCCCCGATGCGGTGGCTCTGGACTGTCTCATTGGTCGTCGTCGGGTGCTATGCGCTTCCACCAGCCGCGCCGGCCGGCGGCTCGACCGGCTCGGACGAGCCGGCGGTCGACATGGGCGGCTCGGACGATGACGGCGAGCCCGGCGAGGTTTCGGGGGATCGGCTCTGCGAGCCCTGCTCGGGCCAGGGGCAGTGCGGCGAAGCGACGAACCTGTGCATCCGAAATCGCGAAGGCGAGCAGTTCTGCGCGCGGATGTGCGACCGCGGCCGGTGTCCGGCCGGGTTCGAGTGCACGGACGTCGGTGCCGACCACCCGCTGCAATGCATCCCCGAGGGCGAGTCCTGCCGCGGAGCGCGACCGGACGACGGCGATCCGGAGCCGGAGCCCGACGATGAGGTTCCGGACGACGCGGAGGACGACGAGCCCGAGCCCGAGCCCGAGCCCGACCCGGACGACGAGGAAGACGATCTGGGCGAGTGCACGGGAACCGAGGCGGAGTGCGAGGCGTGGCGGGTGATCAACGAGTACCGGACCGCACACCAGCAGCAAGGCGAGTGCACCAACGCGCTCGAGTGGAATGCCGAGATGGGCCGCCTGGCGCACGAGCACCAGAGCGGGCCGTTCGTCGGGCACTCGAGCAACGGCTACGTCGAGAACGTGGGCCAGGCCTACGGCGTCCGGGAGACCGCCGAGTACATCATCCAGTGGGAAGGCGGCTTCGAGGATCACTGCGCGGCGGACGGCAGCTACGTGATGAGCCACCACTGCGCGGCGATGTTCTGCAACAACTTCACGGCCGGTGTGGGCGTCTACCAGGACGGCGAGACCACCTACATGACGATGATGTTCGGCGGGCGGGACGGCCAGCCCAACTGGTAGAAGGATCCACCCGGAGACACGACGACCGGCGTCGCGCTATCCTCGGCCGTGGTGCGTGGTCGACGACCGGGCGCGGGCCCCGCGGGAATCTCGAAGCAGCGGGCAACGTGGTCCCTCCTGCTCGTGACGTGTGTGGTGGGGCTACACGCCTGCGGAATGCTCGTCCGTCTCGAGCCCGTGCCCGGGGATCCCGACGCGCCCGCGACCTGCGTGGCCGACGTCGATTGCGACGACGGTGTCGCGTGCACGAGCGACGCCTGCGGGGCGGACGGCGCCTGCGCGCACGAGCCCGACGACGGGGCGTGCCTCGAGTCCGAGCGTTGCGATCCGGCCGCGGGATGCGTCGTCCGCCGCGCCTGCGAGTCCGACGCCGAGTGCAGGGATGCCGACCCGTGCAACGGCGTCGAGACCTGCGGCCCCGAAGGCTTCTGCTCGAGCGGCTCTCCGCTCGAGTGCGACGACGGGGTCTTCTGCAACGGAGACGAGATCTGCCGGACCGGGAGAGGCTGCGAGCCCGGGACGGCTCGCACCTGCTCCGACGGGATCGACTGCTCCGAGGATCGATGCGACGAGGAGTCCCGGCAGTGCGTGAGCTCGCCGGACGACTCGCGCTGCGACGACCTCGAGTACTGCAACGGCGCCGAGGCCTGCGTGCCGGGCCAGGGTTGCGCCCCGGGGGCATCGCCCTGCGATGACGGCGTCGACTGCTCGGAGGACCAGTGCGTCGAGGATCTGGACGAGTGCCTGCACCACGGTGCCCACGAGCGCTGCGCGCCTGGAGAGCTGTGCTGGCGCGACGAGGACGGATTCGAGTGCGTGCGGGTCGACTGCGATCCCGACGCGGATTCGGAGTGCGACGACCTGGACGACTGCAACGGCGTGGAGACTTGCGCCGAAGACGGGCACTGTCAGCCCGGTCTCGGGCTGCCGTGCGACGACGGTGTCTTCTGCAACGGCGCCGAGTTCTGCGACGTCTGGTGCCGGAGCCAGGAGCCGCCCTCGTGCTTCGACGGCGTCGACTGCACCTCCGACCTCTGCGATCCAGACCTCGACTCGTGCGTCCACCAAGGCGTCGACCTCTGGTGCGACGACGGCCTGTTCTGCACGGACGACTCCTGCTCGGAGGCAGGGTGCGAGCGCTTCGACGCGATCTGCGATGATTCCATCGCCTGCACGATCGACCTCTGCTCCGAGGAGCGTGGGGGCTGCACGCAGGACCCACCCGACCTGGACCGCGACGGCTACGGCGGCGAGGGTTGCGGCGGCGACGACTGTGACGACTCCGACCAGGCGGTGCACCCCGGCGCGCCCGAGCTCTGCAACGCCATGGACGAGGACTGCAATCTGGTGCCCGACGATGGGCTCGAGTGCCGCTACGGTGACGGTCGCCCGTGCGACACCCCGTGCCTCTCACTGGGCTGGCAGAGCTGCAACAAGCCGGCCTGCACCTGGGGCGACTGCGAGCCGCCGCCCGAGGACTGCAACGGGGTCGACGACGATTGCGACACCGCGGTCGACGAGGACTGCGACTGCATCCCCGGCGACCCTGACGAGCGGTGCAAGACGCCGTGCGGTTCGTGGGGAACGCGCTCCTGCGGTAACGATGGGAGGTGGAGCGCCTGCGTCCCGCCCGACGAGACGTGCAACGGCGAGGACGACGACTGTGACGGTACGGACGACGAGGACTTCCAGTGCGAGCAAGGCGCCGTCCTCGACTGCGACTTCGGCTGCGACCTCACCGGAACGCAGACCTGCGGCGTCGACTGCGTCCTGGGCGACTGCGTCGGCCCGGACGAGACCTGCAACGGCCTCGACGACGATTGCGACGGCGAGGCGGACGAGGACTTTGCGTGCGTGCAGGGAACCGCGGAGGCGTGCGCGACGATCTGCGGCGGCGGCGAGAGCGGAACGCGGGTCTGCTCGCAGAGCTGCGCGTGGGGGCCGTGCGTCGCGCCGGACGAGACGTGCAACGGCGAAGACGACGACTGCAACGGCCTCTGCGACGACGGCTTCACCTGCTGCGCGAGCCAGCCCTTCGGGAGCTGCGTGACCGAGTGCAACTCGATCGGCAGCGGCTGGTGCGACGTTAGCTGCGAGGAGACCGCAGACCGGTGTGACGTGGGCGACGAGGTCTGCAACGGGCGCGACGACGACTGCGATGACGAGCCGGACGACGGCTTCGCGTGCGCCGCGTGGATCGAGACGCGGACCTGCTCGCTGGGCAACGGCGTAATGCAGGGCCGGCAGCGGTGCTACACGGACTGCGAGTGGGGCGAGTGCTGCGCCGCCTCGGATCGCTGCGACAACGGCGCCGATGACGACTGCGACGGCGGCGTCGACGAAGCGGACTGCTGCGAGCCTCCCGCGTTCCAGATCCTGGACCTCTGCGACGGTCAGGACGACGACTGCGACGGCCTCTGCGACGAGAACGGCGGTGATTGCTGTCTCGACGAATGGGGGTCCTGCTTGACGGATTGCAACACGGTCGGCTCGCGAACGTGCGTCGTGGATCCCCAGCGTTTCCCGCCGAGCTGCGTCTGGGACGTGTGCCAGCCGCCCCCGGAGAACTGTGGCAACGGCATCGACGACGACTGCAATGGTCTGATCGACCACGACGACTGGCTCTGCGCGGTGGATCCACTCTGAGTCGCGACGAGAAAGAAACGTTGCAGCCGCCGTAACGCCCCTTTACCCGGTCACGCCCGAGGGCCCCGATTTCCCGCGGAAAAGAGGCGGCACGCCCGATGCTCATGTAGCTCCTCGTACACGAGGAGGCGAACATGAAGATCCTCACCACGATGTCGACTCTGCTCCTTGCTGCCGCGCTCGCCCTGTCGGGTTGCGCGGGCGGGGACGAGGGCACCAGCGAGCAGGCGCTGCTCGAGGCTCCGCCGGGCGATCAGGGCCTGGGCCTTTCGCTGCACGCGAGCCTCTCGCCGGCGGAGTCGGTGACGTACTGCCACTACGTCGCGCTGCCCGAGAACGGTGGCGCGGGCCTCGACGTGGCGATGGCCGAGCATCGCTTCTCGGAGGGCTCGACGGAGATCCGCCTGTACCGCACGGACCTGGGCATCGACGACGTGTGGGCCCAGCCGGGGCGGTTCGCCTGCGACGAGGCCGAGCTGGAGGGCGCGCCGAGCTATGCTTCCGCCGACTCCGACGGCTCGCTCGACCTTCCCCAGGGCGTCGCGCTTCACTTCGAGCCGCGCGAGGTCGTCCTGCTCGTCGTCCGCTTCTCCAACTCCTCGGACGCGGCGATCGACGCCGAGGCGCGGCTCAACCTGTGGTTCGCCACCGAGCCGGTGAGCGAGCGTGCCGAGACGTTCCTGCCGGGTTGCGAGCCCGCCGGCACCGCTCGCGCCGACGCGGGCGGCTGCTGACCCTTTCTGGCATCTCGCGTTGCGTCGGTCGCTGCGGCACGGTAGCGTTCGCCGCCCATTGACATGTCCGACCTGTACTCCAAGCAATTCGTCATCGTGACTGGCAAGGGGGGAGTCGGGAAGACCACGGTGGCCGCGGCGCTCGCGCTGTCGGCCGCGAGGCGGGGGCTCAAGGTCCTCGTCGCGATGTGCAACGAGAAGGAGCGCCTCTCGAAGCTCCTCGGGACGCCACCCATCGGGCCGCGAGTCTGCTCGCTCGGCGAGCGCATCGACGCGGTCAACATGACTCCCGATGTCGCTCTCGAGGAGTACGGGATCATGGTGCTCAGGATCCGCGCGGTCTATCGGGCGATCTTCGAGAACCGCATGGTCAAGGCGTTCCTCCGCGCCGTCCCCGGGCTCGACGAGTGGTCGATGCTCGGGAAGGCCTGGTACCACACGACCGAGCGGGTGGAGGGAGCTCCGCGCTTCGACATGGTGATCCTCGACGCCCCGGCGACGGGGCACGGCGTCGACCTGCTTCGAGTTCCAAAGGTCCTGCTCGATGTCGCTTCGGCCGGCCTGCTCAAGCGGGAAGCTCAGAAATGCTGGGACCTGATGCACGATCCGGCCCGCTCGGAGATCCTCTTGGTCACCCTGCCCGAGGAGATGCCGGCGACCGAGACGATCGAGCTATACGCCAGGCTCGCCGGCGAGCTCGGCTTCCCCATCGAGCGGGTCGTCATCAACTCCCTCGTTCCGCCCTTGTTCGACAAGGGCGAGCCGGAGGCCATACTGGACGCTACCTCGAACGCGCCGCACGCCGAGGTCGAGCCACTCCTTTCCGCCGCCCGCTCCCGGGTCCTTCGCCATCGTCTGGAACGAGAGAGCCTCGAGCGGCTCCGGTCCGAGCTCCCTCTCCACTTCGTGACCTTCCCCTTCCTCTTCACCCCCGGCCTGGGCCGCGCCGCCCTCGAGGGCCTCTCGCTGATCCTGGAGCGGGGGCACGCACCCGCCCCTGAGCGGGGACACGCACCCGCCCCGTAATCAGTTGATATCATAGACGTTCTAGACCCAACCGCGCGGACACTTCCCGTGCCAACGGCACGGATTGTGTTCGCGCGGTTATCCCTAGAAGACCAACAATTCTAAATAGCTGCGCGCCGGGTGCGTGTCCCCGCTAGCGCCGGGTGCGTGTCCCCGCTAGCGCCGGGTGCGTGTCCCCGCTAGCGCCGGGTGCGTGTCCCCGCTAGCGCCCCCGCTAGCGCCGCATGCGGGAGCGGTCGGCAGTCGTGAGGTACTGGCCTCGGGGCCAGTGGCGGTAGTAGGTCGCGCTGACGACGGGGCCGCCTTCGGCGTCGTAGCCGCCCGTGACTCGGCCGTAGGCTCGGATGAGAGAGCCAGGCTGGAGGCGGTTCCGGCCCGACACGTCGTCGGGGCGAAGGCGAAGCTTCGCGGTGAACGGACCTTCCGAGCGTTGAGAGACGGTGACCCGGCAGGTCTCGCGCTCGAGGTCCGCGCAAAGGTGACGTTCCTGATGGATCCGGTGGCCGACGTGGACCATCACCGCTCCGTCGGGGCTCGCTTCGGTGCTGGATACGACTCCGAACCAGGTGATCGGGACCGGCAGGTATTCGCGCGGCGAGCGCCGTACGCCCTCGTAGGGCGGCACCCTGGCCGACTCCAGCGCGCCCTCCTCGTCGTCGAGCGGGACGTAGGACCGATCGTAACCGTAGATTCCCGCGCTGTAGCAGCCGGTGAGGAGCATGGCCGCGAGCGCCGCCGCCGCGAAGGACTGTCGCACCATGGCGCCGGACGCTAGCAAACGGGCCGTCAGGCGCAAGTGCTTACGAGGTTGCGATCGCCCCAGGCGTTGTCGATGCGGGCAACTGCCGGCCAGAACTTCCGCTCGCGCACCCACGGCGCGGGGAACGCAGCCTGTTCGCGGCCGTAGGGGTGCGTCCACCGGTCGGCGGTCACGGCCGCCGCGGTGTGAGGAGCGTTTTTCAGGGGGTTGTCGGCGCGGTCCATTCGACCTTCCTCGATCGCCTTGATCTCGGCTCTGATGGCGATCAGCGCTTCGCACAGCCGGTCGAGCTCCTCGCGCGATTCGCTCTCGGTCGGCTCGATCATCAGGGTCCCGGGGACCGGGAACGACATCGTCGGCGCGTGGAAGCCGAAGTCCATCAACCGCTTCGCGATGTCGTCGACCTCGATGCCCGCGGCCTTGAACGGCCGCGCGTCCACGATGAACTCGTGGGCCACGCGCCCCTGCTGGCCCGTGAAGAGCACCTGGTAGTGCCCCTCGAGCCTTCGCGCCATGTAGTTGGCGTTGAGGATCGCGACCTCGGTCGCCCGCGTCAGGCCCTCGCTGCCCATGAGCGAGACGTAGACCCACGAGATCGGGAGGATGCTGGGGCTGCCCCACGGGGCCGCCGCGACCGCCCCGATCGCGCGCTCGCCGCCCACCTTCGCCAGCGGGTGTCCGGGCAGGAAGGGCGCGAGGTGCCCCGCGACGGCGATCGGCCCCATGCCCGGTCCGCCGCCGCCATGTGGGATCGCGAAGGTCTTGTGCAGGTTCAGGTGGCAGACGTCCGCGCCGATGTCGCCGGGCCGGCAGAGGCCGACCTGCGCGTTCATGTTGGCGCCGTCCATGTACACCAGCCCGCCGCGTGAATGGACCGCGTCGCAGACGGCGCGGATGCCCTCCTCGAAGACACCGTGGGTCGACGGGTACGTCACCATGAGGGCGGCGAGATCGTTCCGATGCTGATCCGCCTTGGCCTCGAGATCGCCGAGGTCGACGTTCCCGCGGTGGTCGCAAGCCACGGGCACGACGGAATAGCCGGCCATCACGGCGCTCGCGGGGTTGGTCCCGTGAGCCGAGACGGGGATGAGGCAGACCTTGCGATGCCCCTGCCCGCGGCACTCGTGCCACGCCCGGATGACGAGCAGGCCCGCGTACTCGCCCTGCGACCCGGCGTTGGGCTGCAGCGAAACGGCGCCGAGGCCCGTGATCTCGGCGAGGATCTGCTCGAGCGAGGCGCAGAGCTCGGCGTACCCGCGGGCCTGCTCGGCGGGGGCGAAGGGATGCAGCCGCGAGAACGCAGGCCAGCTCAAGGGGAACATCTCGCTCGTCCCGTTCAGCTTCATCGTGCACGACCCGAGCGGGATCATCGACGTCGTTAGCGACAGGTCCCGGTTTTCGAGCCGCTTCAGGTAGCGAGTCAGCTCGTGCTCCGAGTGGTAGCGATTGAAGACGGAATGGGTGAGAAACGCGCTCGACCTCGCGAATGCCGCCGGCGCGGCCGAATCGACCGACGCGGCGAGCTCCTCGGCCGTGAAGCCCGGGCTCTTGCCGCCCGCGAATGCCTCGAAGAGCGCCCGGAGGTCCGCCCGAGCGACGGTCTCGTCCAGTGCCACGCCGATGCTACCGTCGTCGTATGGTCGGAGGTTCGTCCTTCGATCTCGCGCTGCGCCGATCACCGTGGCCGCGTGGGCCCCTCGGACGCGCAACGTGTCGAAGAAGGGCTCCGCGCCAGGGTCGAGGCCCATCCGCCGCAAGCCGAGGTGCAGGATCTTCGTCATCCTGTGCACCCGCTCGGCGATCCTGCGCAGCCCCTTGGGCCCGTGGTAGACGGCGTACATGCCGGCCATCACGGCGAGCAGGACCTGAGCCGTGCAGACGTTGCTTGTGGCCTTCTCGCGCCGGATGTGCTGCTCCCGGGTCTGCAGGGAGAGCCGGTAGGCGGGCTTGCCGGCGGCGTCGCGGGAGATCCCGACGATCCGGCCCGGGACCTGCCGCTTGAGCGACTCGCGCGCCGACAGGAAGGCGGCGTGCGGGCCACCGTAGCCGAGCGGCACGCCGAAGCGCTGGCTCGAGCCCACGGCGATGTCCGCCCCGAGCTCTCCCGGCGGTCTGAGGAGCGTGAGCGCCAGGAGGTCGGTCGCCACGACCACGAGCGTGCCTGCCGCGTGCGCGCGCTCGACCAGCGGCCCGTAGTCCCGGATCCTTCCGTCGGTGGTCGGATACTGCAGGAGCATGCCGAACAGCCTCGACGGATCGACGTCGGAGGTCGGCCCGACGCGCACCTCGATGCCGAGGGGCCTGGCCCGGGTCCGCACCACGGCGATGGTCTGTGGATGGCAGTCCTCGGCCACGAAGAACGCCGTCCTGCCGTCCCGCGCGGGGCACGGCGAGGCCGCGCACATGTGCATCGCCTCGGCGGCGGCGGTCGCCTCGTCGAGGAGCGATGCGTTGGCGATCGGCAGTCCCGTGAGGTCGGCCACCATCGTCTGGAAGACAAGGAGCGCCTCGAGCCGCCCCTGTGCGATCTCCGCCTGGTACGGCGTGTACTGGGTGTACCAGCCAGGGTTCTCGAGGACGTTGCGCTGGATCACCGGCGGGGTGATGCAGTCGTGGTAGCCCATCCCGATGAAGGACCGGAAGACCTGGTTCTTCGCGGCCATCCGCTCGAGCTCGGCCAGGACGTCACGCTCGCCGCGCGGGCCCGGCAACCGGAGCGGCTCGCGGCGCCGGATGGCCTGCGGCACGGTCGACTGGACGAGTGCTTCCAGCGAGTCGAGCCCTAGCGTCCCGAGCATCTCGCGGACGTCGGCGTCGGAGGGACCGATGTGCCGGTCCACGAACAGGTCGATGGGATCGAGCGCGGGGGAATCGGCGGGTGCATTCGACGACATGGCGCGCTGGTTATACAGCAAGCGCAGCGCGGCGGTACTAACCCCGAGTCAGGTCCTGGATCGTCTCTCCGAGACGCGCACCGAACAGTCCGAGCATCGTGCCGAGCGCGCCGGCGATCACGTAGGAGAAGGCGCTGGGACCGAGACCCGCGGGCGTCGTCGACCAGAGGTAGAGCATCGTCGGGACTGCCGTGCCGAACGCCGCTACCGCGGGCTCGAGGATCGTCTTTCCGGGCGAGACGAACCCGACGACGACTCCGCCGACGAACCAGACGCCCACCGAGACGCCGATCCCCGCCCAGCCGTCGATCCTGAGGACGAGGAGCGGCAGGAACTGGACCACGAGGAACACGCCGAGCGAGACGAGGACCCAGCGCCACGCGAAGCCCTGCTGCTCGGAGCGCCGCAGCTTCCGGAGCTCGGGATCGTGCGAGTCGTCGGCGAGGGACAGCGCGGCCCGGTCCAGCGCGACGCCACACGCGGGACATCGCTTCGAGTCGCCGGAGACTCGGTGACCGCACGCGGGGCACGTGGTGGCGGACGCCATGGTCTCGCCGGAGCATACCCCGTATACTTCACGGGCCGACATGGGTCGCCGGAACTGGTTCGAGATCTCGAACGACGGCTGGCGCAGGTTGTCCGCGGGCCGGCCCCTCTCGCGGCTCCTCCTCGAGGCCCTGCAGAACGCGTTCGATCAGGAGGCCGGATCCGTCGAGGTGGACATCGGCCCGGACCGGCTCATCGTCGAGGACGATGCGACGAGTGGCTTCGGCGACCTGTCCCTGATTTACACCGTCTATTTGTCGGACAAGAACGACACGCCGGTCAAGCGCGGGCGCATGGGGCGGGGTCTGAAGGAGCTCATCGCCGCCATGGACGCGGCCGAGGTCCAGACGACCGGCACGACCGTCATCTTCGATCGATACGGGCGGCGGGCCGTCCCGAACGAGCGCACCAAAGGGTCGCGCCTCGTGCTGTATCGCCGCTCGACGCCGGAGGAGCTCGAGGAAGCCGTGGCGAGCCTTCGTCTCGTCATCCCTCCACGCAAGACGACGCTGCGCGTGCGCGGCAGGGTCGTGCGCAGACCACGCCAGCTCGTCGCTCTGGAGCCTTGCGACCTCGAGACCGTCATCGTCCGCGACGGTGTGGAGCGCGCGGTGGAGCGCGGTACCCGGATCGCGCTGTACCATCCCAGACGCGGCGACACCCCGCAGCTCTACGAGATGGGGATCCCGATCGAGCCGGTGAACGTTCCCTGGCACGTGGACGTCGAGCAGCGCGTCCCTCTGGGCCACGGTCGCGACGGGGCGTCCGAGGGCTACAAGCTCAGGCTCAAGCAGACGCTCCTCGACGAGCTCGCCTCGAGCTGGCTCGACGCCCAGGACCTGCGCGCCGACTGGGTCGCGGAGGTGCTCGCCAGGACGAGCGTGTCGCAGCGCACGCTCGATGCCTTCGTGTCGAGGACCTTCCCCCGCCGGGCGGTCCTGGGCGGCAGCGACAGGGTCAACGATCGAGCCCGCCAGCTCGGAGCTCACGTCGTGGACACCTCCGCCATCCCTCGTGGGATGCTCGCCACGCTCTCCCGCGCGATGCTCACCGCCGAGGGCTTCGTCCGCAAGCACGAGGAGGAGCTCGCCGAGCAGCCCGTCGAGCCCACGGAGTCCCAGCGCGCCTTCGCCGATTTCGTGGTTTGGCTGGCGAAGAAGCTATGCGACGCCAAGGTCCGCGTGCTCTTCGTGCACAAGCAAGTGTCCTCCGATGGCCTCCTCGAGGACGCCTGCACCGACGTGGCCGCGGCCGAGATCCGCTTCAACGTCGCGAGCGCGCTCGACTTCGACGACCCGTACGAACCGGCCACCCTCGGCGTCATCCTCCACGAGCTCGCCCACCTCGGGCATCCGGAGCACGACAGGGTGTTCATCGATCGCCTCCAGAACCTCGCGGGTCGGACCGTCGCCCTCTTGGGCCGGAGGTCGAGATGAAGCTCCGGACGTCTCTCGCAGCGGCATGCGCGCTCGTGCCCTTCCTCGAGGGCGCGCACGCGAGTGCGTGCTCGGCGCCGATGGAGGTGAAGCACCGCGTCCTCTTCGCCCGGGACGGCTCGCTCCTGGCCCTCGCGGATCCGGACGGCCGCGTCGTCAGGGCCGCCGCCGCCGGCGCGCCCGCGGAGCTGGCGGCAGCTGGCCGCGCTCGGCACCAGCTCGCCGACTTCGCCGCCGACGGAAGCATGCTCGTGACGATCGAGGAGCGCGGCGACGACGGCGGCGGCTGCGAGCTGACGTCGATCCAGCTCGTCGCCGTCGACCTCGCGACGGGTGCGCGCCGTCCGGCGGGGCGCGCCTGGGACATGATCGGCGTTCACGACGTTCGCGTCTCGCCTTCGAAGACTCGCGCGGTCGTCCTCGGCTCGAGCATCGACGACGCGGCAGCGCGGGTCTTCGAGCTCGGCTCGCACCGACCGATCCGGCGGCTGCCGGCGGTCGACGCCCTGTGGCTGGACGACGACCGGCTGGCCGTCCTGCGCGCGAGCGGCAACCTCCACCTCGTCCCCGTCTCCGGGCGCGGGCTCGTGCAGGTCGGACCGGTCCCGGCCGAGGGCGTCGAGCGTCACCTCGTCGAGGGTGGCGCGAGCCCCGGTTCGTTCCGCTTCGTCGAGCGGACGCCGGCCGGCTGGAAGCTGTTCCGAGTCGCGCTCGCCGAAGGCGCGCCGCCGGCGCTGACCGAGGAGAGCTGGACGCGTGCGGAGCAGCCGATCGTCGCGAGCGCCGACGGTCGGATCGTCGCCGCGACCGACGACGCGCGGGGCCGCATCCTGGTGGTCGAGCCCTCGACTGGCCGTCTGGTCGCCGACGTGCGCGGCCAGCACCGCTACACCGCGATCGCGCTCTCGCCGGATGGCCGCCGACTGGGCCTGGCATCGCACGAGCGGCCGACCTCCGAGCAGGACGGCGACGCATGGGGGGACGCCTCCGCCTTCGTGCCGACGACGATCGAGATCGTCGACCTCGCCTCGGCCTCGGTCGTCTCCTGGGGCGCTCGCGCGCGCTCCCGGCTCGAGCGCGCCGCTGGACCCGCTCGCGCTACTGCTCCGCGCTAGCTGATGCTATGAACTGGCGTGGCCCGGCGCGCCGCCCTGTTCGACCTCGATCGCACGCTCGTCCGGCGCGAGACGGCCGGGCTGTTCATCCGGTACCAGCGCGACCGCGGTGAAGCGACCTTTCGCGACGCGCTGCGCGTGGCGTGGTGGGTCCTCCAGTACACGCTCGGCGTGATCGACGCGCCGAGGGTGGCCGAGCGTGCGCTCGCGAGCCTCGCCGGGCGCGATGAGGGCGAGTTCATGCGCTCCTGTGAGGACTGGTTCCGTCGCTACGTGCGCCAGCACCTCGCCGAGGGCGGCAGGCGCGCGGTGGACCGACACCGGCGGAACGGCGAGTTCGTGGTGATCGTCACGGGCGCGTCGCCCTACGCCGCATGGCCCGTCGCTCGCGAGCTCGGCATCGAGCACGTGGTGGCAACGGAGCTCGAGGTCGTCGACGGCCGCTTCACGGGCAAGCCGCGCTATCCTCTTTGCTACGGCCACGGCAAGCTCTTGCGGGCGAGCCAGATGGGCGACCGGCTGGGGTTCGCCCTTGCAGAGGCGAGCTTTTACTCCGACAGCGCCACCGACCTCCCGCTCTTCGAGCGAGTCGCCCGGCCCGTGGCGATCAACCCCGATCTCCGGCTCAGGTGGATCGCCCGCCGACGCGGCTGGCCCATCGAGAGATGGTGAGGGAGGCTAGCGGCCGGCGATCTCGATCTCTCCCACGGCCGTGGGGTTCTTCTTGCGACCGCCGAGGAAGATCGCCGGCTTCTGTGCCGGGCGGTTGTCGATGAAGAGCAAGACCTTCGCGGGGCCGGGCAGGGTGATGTCGAGACCGTCGAGCCCGAGGTGCTCGGTCGCGTTCCACTCGAGGCGCTGCGGGCTCTCGAGCGTCGCCCGGTCCGAGGTCTCGAGGCTGACCCTGGTGAGGTTCGTCAGGTCGCCTTGCTGCACGATGACCTCGCCGCGGAAGACGTGGTTCTCGGGGTTGAGCGTCGTCCAGCGGATGTGCAGGACCGCGCCGTCCATCCAGAGGAAGTAGCCGAGCTCGCGGCCTATTTCGATCTGCGGTCGTCCCCGGAGCTGCGACCTGGGCAGCGCGAACGCCGCCAGGGCCGAAACCAGGACCAACGCACCGACCGCCATCGAGAGCACTCGACTTCTCATGCGTCTCCTCCCCTATCATCCGGACTGCCGAGCGCGGCTTCGACGGCCCGCCGGGCCTGTTGATTCACGCTCCGGGACGCTTGCACAAGCGCCGCCGGGCGTAAACCCCCTGGTGTCATGCGGCCGAGGAAGACCTCGCCCATTCCCCCGCGTCCGATCGGCCGGATGAGCTCGTAGCGCCCGAGGATGCTCGCGGGCTCGTTTGTCACCTCGGACAGTATGGCGACGTCAGTGCGTCGATAGCTCGGTCATGGCCTCGTCGTGGGCCCGGCGCACCTCGATCGCGTCGGCGAGGGGCGGCGGGGCCGCCTGGCGCGCGGCGGGCGCCGGGCTCGGCTCGGCCGGGGCCACTGACGGGAGCGCTCCGGACAGGCTCCTGTACCCCTCCGCCTGGGCATCGTAGTCGGCGCTGCCCGTGGCCTGCGCCCGCTGCTGCGCCTCGGTGGCGGCCCGGGCGAGGACCTCGCGCGCGCGGTCGATCTCGCCATCGCGGGCCATGGCGATCGCCTCGATCGTCACCGCGGCTGCCTGCATGCGCTCCGCGGCCCGCTCTACCTCGAGGTTGCGCCCCGAGGTGATGCGCGCCTCGTCGGCCGTCGCCCGGGCCCCGAAGTAGACGCGCCGCTCGAGCCGCCCGGCACCGACCAGAGCGTCGTCGAACTCCATGATCGCGTCCATGAGCTCGACGGAGGACCCGTCGCGATGGCCGTCGGTCGCCAGCCGAACGATCAGATCGCGTGCCTCGCCCTGGCTGATGTCGCCGATGCTGACGGCGACCTGGCCGCCCGCCTGCGAGACGTTCTGCCCGACCACGCTCTCGATCCTGACGCCTGGGCCGGGCGTGAGCTTGACCACCGCGTTGCGAGCGTAGACCCGCTTGAGCCGCAGGACCTCGTTGCGGAAGACGCTGGCCATCTGCGCAGACTCCCGCACGAAGTGGAAACGGCCTCCCGAGAGCTGCGCGATCGAGGCCATCAGGGTCTCGTTGTAATCGGGACCGAGCCCGAGCGCCGTGATCGAGACGCCCCGCTCACCCGCGGCCTGGGCCATGGCTCGGATCGGCGCGGGGTCGTTGGGCACGCCGTCGCCGAGGAGGACAACCCGGTTCAGGCCGTCGGGCACGAGGTGACGGACCACCTCCTCGACGCCGGCGCTCAGGCCCCCGGCCATGTCCGTGGTCCCTCGTGCCTGCATCCGGCGGAGCTTCGTCTCGACCTCGGCGAGGTTGTCCTCGTCGAGCTCGGTCGAGGGGAGGAGCACCTCCGTCCTCGAGTGGAAGACCACGACCGCCAGCCTGTCGCCCTCCGCCAGCGTCTCGAGGAGCGCGAGGCTCGCGGTCCGGGCGTCGGCGATCGGACCGCCCTCCATCGAGCCCGAGGTGTCCACGACGAGCGCGAGGTTGATCGGCGGGCGGCGACCCGCGACGGGCGGCCGAGTTCCGACCCGGACCCTCGCGATCGCGTGGTCCTGCTGCACGGCGCGCACCCAGCGGTTGCCGAGCGCACCCTGCAGGGTCAGGACGCCGGGGTCGCGGGGCGTCGGCCGGGCGGACAGCCCTCCACAGGTGAGGATGAGGGGCGAGGCGAGGAAGAGGACGGCGAGCGCGGCTCGGGACATGGGCCGCGTAGACGGCCCGACTCCGGAGAGGATCTATGTCACTCGCCGAGCGGGATCGTGTCCCAGAAGTCGCATCTGTCCTCGCGCAGACCCTCGGTCGTAGCGATCGGCAGCGGGAGGTCGAGCACCGCGTGGACGGCCGGGTCGGGCGTCCAGTTCGGCCAGTCCCGGGCCTCGGGATCATTCGGGTTCGCCGTGGCCGCGAAGCGAGCCCACCGCGTCTGCATCTCCACCGACAGCGGGCGCTCCTCCTCGCTCATCTCGTAGCCGAGGTAAGGGTTGCCCCAGACGAAGAGGAGCTCGGACCCGTGGAACGCGCCGAGCCCGGAGAGCAGCGGGAAGTCGATCTCGTGCGCGAACTCGTACATGAAGACGTCCTGCCCGGCGGCCTCGAAGGCGCGCGCGGCGCGGCGCGTGGGGCAGACGAAGAAGTAGTCCGTGATCAGCACTGCGAGGGCGTCCTGGACGGTCTCGAAGGCGTCCACGGGATACTCGGCGAGCACCTCGTCCGCGTACTCGCCGGCCTGGGCCCGGACCTCCGCCTCGTAGCCCGCAGCGTCCAGGTCCGCGTAGCCGAATCGCGCGAAGATAGTGGCCTCGTCCGAGTTCGTGCCGATGAGCGTCGGGACCGCCGCGAACCTGCCTTCCTCGAGGAGCGTGAATGGCTGGTCGGGGAGCAGCGTGCCGTCGACCGCGGGGAACCAGATGAACGTCTCGGTGAAGGCCGCGTCCTCCGGAGCCTGGAGGGCCACGACGAGGTCGTTCGCCTCGATCCCGCGCAAGCAAGCCACCTCATCCTCGTCGTCGTCGCATCCGACGGCGGCAGCCAGCGCCTCGCCCGTCGCCTGAGCCTCCTCCAGGTCGCTGAAGGGGAACGAGCAGGAGCCGCTCTCCATGATCGCGCTGCGGAACAGGCCCTCGCTCGAGGGCGAGACGAGTTGGAGGCAGACGCTGAAGCTCCCGGCGGACTCGCCGAAGATCGTGACGGCGTCCGGATCGCCGCCGAACGCACGGACGTTGTCCTGCACCCAGCGCATCGCCGCCTGCTGATCGAGGAGGCCATAGACGCCCTGCCCCTCGCCGAGCCCCGGCAGCGCGAGGAAGCCCGCCGGACCCAGGCGGTAGTTGATGGCGACGACGACGACGTGCTGGCCCGCGACCATGAGGTGACCGTCGTACAGCGACTCGGCGTTGGAGCCGGTCACGAAACCACCACCGTGGATCCAGAGCATCACGGGCAGCGTCCCGTCGGCGTCCGCCGGCGCCCAGATGTTGAGCGAGAGGCAATCCTCGCTCGTGCCCTCGACCAGGTCGTCCGTCAGGAGCTCCTGCTGGGGGCAAGGCGGGCCGAGCGCGGTCGCCTCGCGCGGCTCGTCCCACGGCTCGGGCGGCGCCGGGGGCTGCCACCGGCGCTCGCCGACCGGGGGCGCCGCGTACGGGATCCCCAGGAACGACCTGACCCCGTCCCGCTCCGCGCCCCGAACAGGGCCCGAGGTCGTCTCGACCACGAGCGGGTCCGCGGCCGCCGCGTCGACGCCGGCGTCGACCTCGGGCGCCGCGTCGACGCCGGCGTCGGTCGCAGGCTGGGGCCCGTCGTCATCGTCGTCACCGCAGGCAGGGCAGAGTGCCAGGGCGAACACCAGGAAGGATGAGACGCAAGATCTGATTGGCCGCATTGCACCCGAGCATAGGCCAGGCGCAAGAAGAGGTCACTACGAAGGCAGCGGCTCCGGGCGCTGTGCTCGATCTAGACAGGTGTACACAGCCGCGTCATGATGTGTACATGACTCGAATCGCATCCGTGAGGCAGCTCCGCGATCGGATCGGCCCGCTTCTTCACGCCGTCGAGGCCGGCGATCAGGTGGTCGTCACGCGGCGTGGACGGCCGGTGGCGCGGATCGTGCCCGAGGGGCCGCCGGTGCGTCCTGCTTTGCGCCATCCGCTGCGCGGAAGCCTGCGGCGGATCAGTCGGGATTTCGATCGACCGATCGAAGGGCTCTGGGAGGCCCTCGAGGAGTGATCGTCCTCGATACGAACGCCTGGGTCTTCTGGGCGGCTGATCCGAAGAGGCTGTCCCGGCGAGCGCTGCGAAGAATCCAGCGCGAGGAGGCTGGCGGGGAGATCTTGGTCTCCGTCGTCTCGGCCTGGGAGGTGGCTCTCAAGCACTCTTTGGGCAAGCTGGAGCTCGACCGCGATGTGGCGTCCTGGATCGCGGTCGCCGCTGGCTATCCCCGAGTTCGGCTCGTGCCGCTCGAGGTCGATGAGGCCGTGCAGAGCACGTCGCTGCCTGGCTCGTTCCATCGCGACCCCGCCGACCGGTTCATAGTTGCGCTGGCCCGCCGCCTTGGCGTTCCCATCGTGACGAGCGACAAACGGATCAGGAAGTACGCGCACGTCCAGTCCGTCTGGTAGCTCCGGAGGCGTTCGCCCGCGTCGATCACGTCACGTGCCCCGGCCCCCTTGTCACGAACTTCGGATCGTGGTTGGCTGCGCGGTTCATGCGAGCCCGTAGCCACCGCATCGTTGGGATCGACATAGGTACCGAGACGGTCAAGCTGGTCGAGCTGGTCCGTGAGGGTGGAAGGCCTCTCTCCTGGGCCAGACGGCAGATCGCCGAGCACGGCAAGGAGCCCGGCCGGGTCGTCCTGGAGCTGCTCCGGGCGTGGCGCTGGGACGGCGTGGCCGCCGCGGCGGTCAGCGGCCGCCTCGGTCGGCAGCTCGCGCTGCAGAGGATCCCCACCCAGCAGGCGCAGGTGGCCGGCTTCCGGTTCCTCCGGGGCGACCGCGAGGCGACGGTCGTCTCCATCGGCGGGCACGGCTTCTCGGTCCTCGAGCTTCGCCCCTCGGGCCTCGAGGTGTTTCGCGAGAACAGCCGGTGCTCCCAGGGAACGGGGAACTTCCTGCGCCAGCTCGTGGAGCGCTTCGACCTGACGGTCGAGCAGGCGAGCGAGCTCTGCGCGGACGTCCAGGACGCGGCACCGCTGTCGGGCCGCTGTCCCGTCATCCTCAAGACGGACATGACCCACCTCGCGAACAAGGGCGAGGAGCGCGCGCGGATCCTCGCCGGGCTGTACGACGCGGTCTGCGAGAACGTCCAGGTCCTGATCAAGCCCCGGATCTGCCCCGAGCGCGTCTCGCTGATCGGCGGCGTCGCGCGGTCGCGCCGGATCCACGAGAACTTCGGCCGCTTCCTCGAGCGGCACGGGATGCAGCTCGTCTCGCTCGACGGCGACGACGGCCTGTACGTCGAGGCGCTCGGCTGCGCCGTGATCGCGGCGGAGCGGGAAGGGCGACCGCCGGCCATCGACGCGCTCCTGGCGAGGCCGCCCAAGGCGCAGCTCGAGGAGCTGCCCGCGCTGTCGAGCTACCTCGGACAGGTCGAGCGCATGACGGCGCCGCCCCCCGCGCCCACCTCGGCCAAGCCGGTCATTCTCGGCTTCGACATCGGGTCGACCGGTTCGAAGGTCGTGGCGCTCTGCCGCGAGACGAGCGAGGTCGTCTGGGAGGGGTATCTCAAGACCAACGGCACGCCGGTGGGCGCCGCGCAGGCGCTGATGAAGCGGTTCGTCGACGGGCCGGCGGGCGGCCTTCGAGTCGTCGCGCTCGGCGTGACGGGCTCGGGCCGCGAGATCGTGGGCTCGCTCATGGCGACCTGCTACGGCTCGGACTCGGTCTTCGTGCTCAACGAGATCGCCGCCCACGCGCGGGGAGCCCTGCACTTCGACCCACGGGTCGACACGATCTTCGAGATCGGCGGCCAGGACGCGAAGTACATCAGGCTCGCGGGCGGGCGCGTGGTCGATGCCGCCATGAACGAGGCCTGCAGCGCGGGTACCGGCTCGTTCATCGAGGAGCAGGGCAGCAAGTTCTCGGGCGTGGGCGACGTGTCTCAGCTCGGAGGAGCGGCGCTCGAGTCCTCGTCGGGCGTCTCGCTCGGGCAGCACTGCTCGGTCTTCATGGCCGAGATCGTGGATCAGGCGGTAGGAGCTGGCGTCGGTCAGGGCGCGATCATCGCGGGAATCTACGACTCGATCATCCAGAACTACCTCAACCGGGTGAAGGGCAGCCGGACGGTCGGGCAGGTGGTCTTCTGCCAGGGCATGCCCTTCTCCGCCGATGCGCTCGGGGCCGCGGTGGCGCGTCAGACCGGCGGCCGTGTCGTCATCCCGCCGAACCCGGGAACCGTCGGGGCGCTGGGGATCGCGCTGCTCACGAAGGATGAGCTCGGGGGAAGCGAGGAATGCGTCGATCCCGCGGCCTTCCTGGGCGCGCAGGTCGAGAAGAAGGACACCTTCGTCTGCAAGGCGACCCGTGGCTGCGGGGGTGCCGGCAACCGGTGCCGCATCGACGGCATCACGACCCGCGTCAACGAACGGCGGAAGCGGTATCTCTGGGGCGGCGGTTGCTCGCTGTGGGACAAGGGCACGCGCAAGAAGAAGCTGCCGGATCTGTCGCCCGATCCGTTCCGCGAGCGCGAGGACCTGGTGCAGCGGCTCCTGGAGTCGCTGCCGATTGCACCGGGGGCGCCGAGCGTCGCGCTCACGGACGAGTTCCTGCTCAAGGGGCTCTTCCCCTTCTTCGCCTCGTTCCTGGCCGAGCTGGGATTCCGGCCGACCGTCTCGACCGGCGCCGATCACGCGACGCTCAAGCGCGGCATCGAGGAGGCGAACGTCCCGTTCTGCGCTCCGATGCAGCTCTACCACGGGCTCGTCGGCGCCATGGCGGATCAGAGGCCCGATTTCCTCCTCTTGCCCATGGTGCGGTCCCTGCCGCGCGTGGCCGACGAGACCGCCAGCTCGGTCTGCCCGATCGTGCAGGGAAGCCCCGACATGCTGCGCATGGACCTCGGCAAGCGCGAGGGCACGACCATCGTCTCGACGGTCATCGACGTCGGCGAGCGGAACCTGCGGTCCGAGGAGCTTCGCTCGAGCTGCCGGAGGCTCGCCCGGGACCTCGGAGCCCCCGACGAGCTCTTCGCGGCCGCCGTCGAGAAGGCGATCGACGAGCAGAGCCGCTTCGAGGCTCGGTGCCTGGACCTGGGACGGCGGGCGCTCGAGTTCAGCGCCGTGCACGGCATCGTTCCGGTCGTCGTGCTCGGCCGGCCCTACACCATCTACAACAAGGTCCTGAACTCCAACGTCCCGGCGATCCTGCGCGAGCAGGGCGCGATTGCCATCCCGGTCGACTGCTACCCGGTCGATGGCGACGTGCCGGCCTTCGACGACGTCTACTGGGGCCACGGGCAGCGAAACCTCCGCGCGGCGCACCAGATCCGCAGGACGCCAGGCATCTACAGCGTCTACTGCTCGAACTACTCCTGCGGGCCCGACAGCTTCACCCTGCATTTCTACGGCTACCTGATGGAGGGCAAGCCCTTCGCGGTCCTCGAGACCGACGGCCACTCGGGCGACGCCGGGACGAAGACCCGCGTCGAGGCATTCCTCCACTGCGTCCGGTCCGATCTGGCCGGCGGAGCCGTCGCGAAAGCGGAGAACGATCTGCTCGCGGTCGGGCGCCGGAAGGACACGCTCGACGAAATCCGCAAGAGAGGGGCGCGGGTCATCATCCCGAGGATGGGGCCGGGGGCTGAGGCGCTGGCTGCCTGTCTGCAGGGCCTGGGCGTCCGCGCCGAGACCCTTCCGATGCCGACGACGGACACCGTGCGGCTGGGACGCCGCTACACGTCCGGCAAGGAGTGCGTGCCGATGACGATCACGCTCGGCAGCCTCCTCGAGCGGATCGAGCGGGAGCGCGGGGGCGACGACCAGTTCGTGTTCTTCATGCCGACGGCCCGTGGGCCGTGTCGCTTCGGCGTCTACAACCTGCTCCACAAGATCATCCTCGAGCGGTTGGGCTGGAAGGATCGCGTCGGGGTCTGGTCGCCCGACGACGGCGGCTACTTCACCGGCGTCCCGCAGGGCTTCGCGGTCCTGGTGTTCACCGGCTTCATGGCATCGGACCTGCTTCTCGAGTCCCTGTTCGATGCGCGTCCGGTCGAGAGGGAGCCCGGTGCGGCGCTCGAGATCTACGAGCGGTGGCACGCCGAGCTGCTCCGCCAGCTCCGTCTGGAGGGCGCCGGCGACGTGTCCGTTCCGGGGGCGCTCATGCAGGTCGCGTCCGGCAGGCTCTTTGGTTGCTGGGACCTGTGTCGCCGCGCAGCCGCCGAGCTCGCGCGGATCAAGGAGCCGAGGGCGGTGCCGACGGTCCTGCTCGTCGGCGAGGTCTACGCCAGGTGCGACCCGTTCACGAACGACTTCATCGTCGACAAGCTCGAGCAACGCGGCATCCGGGTGCGCTTCGCGCCCTTCAACGAGTGGCTCGAGTACACTGACTACCTGAACCTCGAGGCGATGGGCGCCCAGGCGCCGTTCGGCTCGCAGATGTCGAGCTGGGTGCAGACGCTCATCCAGAACGTCATGTGGGCGGCCGCGGGAAGCAGGCTCGGCTGGTCGCAGCGGACGAGCGTCCAGCACTCGCTCGCCGCGTCGTCGTCCTACCTGCGCTCGGATCTGCACGGCGAGGCGGTCCTGACGCTCGGGGGCCCGATCCACGAGTGGCGCGAGCGCCAGATCGACGCCGTGGTCAGCGTGGGCCCGCTCGAGTGCATGCCGAACAAGATCGCCGAGGCCCAGTTCTTCCACGTGGCCGAGCGCGAGGGCCTGCTGAACCTCACGATCCCCCTGAACGGCGACCCGATCGACCCCGAGGTCGTCGACAGCTTCGCGTTCGAGGTCCACGAGCGCTTCCGCAAGAAGAAGCCCTCCACCGCGCACCGCCCCACCCGCTTCCTGCCCGCCCTCGGACGCGACACGCTCGTCCAGATCCGCCGCTCCGCCACGAGCAGCTTCAGGATGCTCGCCCAGACCCCCGCGCCCTGGGGCGATCTGATTCCACTCGCACGCCGGCAGTAGACGTCGCGCCACCTCGGCGAATCTCGGACACGAGGCACGCCGCGCTTGCCACGGATCCGAATATTACGTATACGTAGCGTCATGACCGCCCGGCGACCAGGGGACTGCCTCTACTACCTCTTGTCGCGCGCCACGCTCTCTGCGACGGCGGCGCTGCGCCGCTGCTTCGAGGAGGCCGGCGTCGGCGAGGTGAAGCCCGCGTACCTGGGCGTGCTGCTCAGCCTGTGGCAAGAGGACGGCCAGAAGACCACCGAGCTCGGCCGTCGCGCCGGGCTGGAGCCTTCGACGATGACGGGGCTCCTCGACCGCATGGAGCGGGATGCCCTGATCGAGCGTGTCGCCGATCCCGACGACCGCCGCGCGCAGAGGGTGCGGCTCACGCCCCGAGGGAAGGCCGTCGAGGCGCGCGCACGTGAAATCGTGGACGAGATGCTGGCGCGGGTCACCCGGGGGATCGGGGTCGCCGAGATCGACAGGCTCAAGCACACCCTCCGCCGCCTTCTGGCGAACGCGCGAGGACCCGAGGAGGAGGCACGATGACGACGCGATTCGCCGGTTGCGACCTCGGCAAGACCTCGCTGCATTGGGCCATCGCGCGAGCGGCGGAGGATGGGTCGTTCGTCCTCGAGGCGACCGGCGTGGAGGCGCACGGCGGCGAGCCGCTCGCCGCATTCGCCCGCTGGTATCGAGCGCGCGAGATCGACGGCTCGAGCGCCTTGGGAGCCACGGGCCTGTACGCCGGCGACCTGCGCCAGCCCGCCGTCCTCCTGCCCGAGGACGCCTGCCAGGAGGCGGCCCTGGACTTCGCCCGTGAGCTGCCGCCGAGCCTGAACCTCATCAGCGTGGGCGGGCGCGGCTACAGCGTGCTCACCCGCAGGCCGGGCGGGGGGCAGCGGTGGGACGTCCGTTACCTGGAGAACGAGAAGTGCTCGTCGGGGACGGGCGAGAACATGGTGAAGATCGCGGCGCGCTTCGGCCTGACGCTCGCGGAGGCGGATGCCATGGCGCTCACCGCCACGGAGGCGACACCGATCACCGCGCGCTGCTCCGTGTTCACCAAGTCGGAGATGACCCACTACGCCAACGAAGGGCGACCGCACGGCGCGCTCTTCCGAGGGTACTTCGAGTCGGTGGCGCGAAACGCCTTCGGCCTGCTGGCGCGAGCACGGGTTCCTGGTCCGGTCTACCTCATCGGCGGCTGCGCGCAGCTCGAGGCGCTCCGGCGGGCGCTCGCCGAGCTCGCCGGCGAGGAGGTCCACCGCCCCGAGCACTTCCATCGCTTCGAGGCGATCGGCGCCGCACTCCTCGCCGCACAGGCGCGGGCGCACGCGCCGCTGCCGCGCGACCCGGCGGCTCTGGTGCGGAAGCGCGACCGCATCTTCGCGGCCCTGCCGCCGGCGGCGGCGAGCCGGGACCGGGTCACGATGCTCCCACCCGAGGCGACCGGCGAGGACTGGCGTCGCGTGCCGACGGTGCTGGGGCTCGACCTCGGCTCGACGGGAGCCAAGGCGGCGCTCGCGTCGGTCGCGACCGGCGCGCTCTTGATCGACGTGTACGACACGACGCGCGGCAACCCCGTCGAGGCGGCGCAGCGGCTCGTACGCGCCATCCTCGCCGGCGGAGCGCCCGACGTCCGGGCGATCGGTGTGACGGGCTCGGGCCGCCAGGCCGTGGCGACGGTGCTCCGCGCCGCATTCCCCGGCGATGCGGCGCGAGTCGTCGTCCAGAACGAGATCGTCGCGCACGCGACCGCGGCGATCCGCTGCGACCCGGACAGCGGCGCCGACCTGTCGATCATCGAGATCGGCGGCCAGGACGCCAAGTACATCCGCGTGAGCGGCGGCCGGATCATCGAGAGCGACATGAACAAGGCTTGCAGCGCCGGGACGGGCTCGTTCCTGGCCGAGCAGGCGGCGCTCTACGAGGTGCACGACCAGGGCGAGCTGACGCGGCTGGCGTCGGAGGCACGCCGGCCGCCCGATCTCGGGCAGATGTGCACCGTCTACGTGGCCGAGTCGGCGGCGCGCGCCCGCGAGCAGGGGTTCGACCTCGGAGATCTGTTCGCCGGCTTCCAGTACTCGGTCGTCCACAACTACCTGCACCGCGTGATGGGGCAGAGGACCCTGGCGCGGCGCGTCTTCTTCCAGGGCAAACCGGCGCAGAATCCGTCGCTCGGCTGGACCCTCGCCGCGGTCGCCGAGCGCGACATCACCGTGCCGCCCAACCCCGGCGCAATGGGGGCATGGGGCATCGGCCTCGCCGCGGCGGCGCAGATCGGCCCCGGCGTCCTCGCCGCGGCGCCGCCGTTCGACCCAGCGGGGTTCCTCGACGCCCGGATCGCCGAGCGCTCGCAGGTGGTGTGCAGAGACGACGACTGCCGGACCCTGTGCGCCATCGACCGCACGGTGGTGCGCCTCGGCGAGCGGCACGAGACGACCTTCACGGGCGGGGCTTGCCCGAAGTTCGAGCTGTCGACGCGCGACCAGCCCAAGCTCGCCAAGGACGCGCCCGATCCGTTCGAGGAGCGCGACGGGCTCCTCGCCGCCTTCGAGCGGCGCGGCACGAACGGGCACGACGTGGCGATCCCCGTCGTGGGGGCCGTCGCAGGCCACGTGCCGTGGCTGGCTACGCTCGCCGCCGAGCTCGGGTACGGCGTGCGGCTGCTGCGCCCCGATGCGCGCTCGCTGGCCATCGGCGAGCAGCTCGCGAACAGCTTCGACTCGTGTGGCCCGACCAAGGTCAGCCACGCCGTGTGCGACGCCGACGTGCCGCTCCTCCTCTTCCCCAGGATCGTGGACGTCCACGCTCTCGACGGGCCGGGTGGCGACACCTGCGTCACGGCCCAGGCGCTGCCCGAGATGGCGGAGCAGGCGCTGCGCGGGCGCGGCCGAAAGACGAAGGTGGTCCACCCGACGCTCGGCTTCCGCGACGGCACCGGGCGCGCGGCGGTCGCGATCGCGGCCGAGCTCGGGGCGGATCCGGCGCGGGCCGCGGCCGCTGCGGCAGCCGCCGACCGGGCGCAGGCAGAGTACGAACGGTCCCTGCGGGCACGTGGCGAGGCGGCGCTCGCCTGGGCGCGCGCGAACGGCGTCCCGGCGGTGCTCGTCTGCGGCTCGCTGCACGTGCTTCACGACCGCTCGCTGAACGCGGGCATCCCCGGGCTGCTCCGTCGCAACGGCGCGCTGCCGATCCCGGTCGACTGCTTCCCGATCGACCCGGCGACGCCGCCGATGGCCAAGGTCTACTGGGGTGACGCGAACCGCTACCTCCGCGCCGCGGCGTCGGCGCGAGCGAGCGGGGACGTCTTCCCGCTTCTCCTCGCGTCGTTCGGTTGCGGCCCGGCGTCGTTCATGGAGCAGGTGTTTCAGGCGTTGCTCGAGGGCTACCCCCACACGATCCTCGAGAACGACGGCCACGGCGGCACGGCCGGCTTCGTGACGCGCATCCAGGCCTTCCTGCAGTCGGTGCGGCAGTTCGTCGCCGAGGGAGAGGGCGCGCGGGCGGTCGCGCCGTCCAAGGCGTACGCCGTCGTCGAGCCGATGCCCCGCCGGGGCCCCTACCTCGACCGCGGCGTCCGCTACGTCTTCATGAGCGGCACCGACTACCTCGGCGCGGTCTTCGCAGCCGTCTACCGGGCGGCCGGCTACGATGCCGTGGCCGCGCCACCGCTCTCCGAACAGAGCGCTGCGTGCGGCCGTCGAGACTGCTCGGGCAAGGAGTGCCTCTCCTATCAGCTCATCTGGGGCGCCTTTCGCCACTGGCTGGAGGAGAACCCGACCGACAAGGAGGTGCGGCTCGTGCAGATCTCGGGTCGAATGTGCCGCGCCGGGTCGTTCCCGCTCAAGGACCGAATCACCCTGGAGCGGATGGGATGGGACGACCACGTCGGCGTGACCGCCCTGCGCGTCGCAGGAGGCCCCGCAATGACCCTGAGAGTCTGGATCGGGCTGGTGGCGGTTGATCTCCTCCGACAGCTCTACCTGTATCACCTGGCCGTCGAGGGGGCACCCGGCGAGGCGGAGGCGCGCTACCGCGAGCACGCCGAGGCGGTTCTGGCGATCCTCGGGGAGCCGGACCGCGAAGGCCTGGCCGGCGCGACGCACCTCGCGGCGCAATGGCGGCGCCTCTGCGCGCGCATCGATGCCGCGGCGGCCGACTTCGCGGCGATCGAGCGTCGCAGGCCGGTCGACGGCGGCGAACGGCTGCCGGTGGTGTTCCTCTCGGGCGACCTCATGACGAAGGGCAACGACTTCGCCAGTGGCGGGCTGTGCAAGGAGCTGGCGCAGCGTGGCGTGCGGATCGTCTTCGAGCCCACCTGCGACTTCCTCGAGTTCCTCGCCGAGGTCCACCCGGCACTGCTCTTCGGCCAGGGCGCCACCGCGCGCAGCCACCTCCCCTACCGGGTGAGCATGGTCGCGGTGCGGGACACGCTGTACGCCCGCGTGAAGGAGATGCATCCCTGGCTGCCCCTGCCCGAGATCGAGCGAGCGCTGGCTCGCTGCGACGAGCTGCTCGATCGGACGACGAACGGCGGCGCGACGCTGACGGTGGGAAGCACGCTCCACCACTGGCGCACGGGCGCCTACGACGGCGTCGTCCTCGCCTCCTGCTGGGGGTGCGACAACGGGAAGGTCGCCGAGAGCCTCCTCCGCCACCAGCGCGACTTGCCCGCGCTCTATTACTACGACGACGGTACGCCTCTCGACGAACGCCGCCTCGACCGCTTCGTCTTCCAGCTCCGCCGGGGCACGAAGGCGCCGGTGAACGGCACCACGGCGGGCCTGCGCTCCCGAACCGGGCGCCGCCTGCGTCGACTGACCCACGTCCTCGGCGCGACCCGCGGCGCATCATCCTAGTGGACGCGACGACGCTTCTTGGATCCGTTTTTCTTGCGTGCTAGCCTGAGTCATGCACAAGGTCACGGTGTCGGAGAGGGGGCAGGTGGCGCTGCCGGCGGCGGTCTTGCGGCGAATGGGGATCCGCTCAGGTGACCGGCTCCTGTTGACCGACGACGCCCAGGCGATCACCCTTGCGAAGGGTCGGTCACAGCGGCGGCTCTCACGTGACGAGTTCTGGCTCATGATGGAGAGGATCTGGCAATCGGGATCGGGAAAACGGGACCCCGAGGGGGATCTCTTGCGGGAGCGAAGGCGTGCCGCGCGATGGTAGGACGGCCGTCTTCGATGCGTCGGCGATCGTGGCCCTGGTCGCCGGGCGCGAGGAGGCCGTCCGTCGGCTGCGGCCGGTTCTCGACGCCGTTCTCGAAGGCAGCAGGCGTGGCGTCATCTCCTTCGTCAACGCCGCCGAGGTGCAGTACGTGGTGGCCCAGGAACTCGAGGCCGCCGGTCAGGACGTGTTCGGGTTCCTGAAGCACGCGCGCATCGAAATGGGCGGAATCAACAAGGCCCAGACGCTCCTCGTGGCGGAGGCGAAGGCGATCGTGAAGGACATGTCGCTCGGCGATGCCTTTGCTTTCGCACTCGCCGCGAACAGGAGCGGCCGGCTGTTCACGAGCGACCCCGTGTTCGACCATCCTTGGGTGAAGGCACGGATCGCCCTGACGCGCCTCCCGGGGAAGAAGCGGTCCTGAGCGGGGCGCCGATTCGGCTCGCGCGAGCGTATGATCGGCCGCATGGTCGCGCGCCTTTGCCTCGCTTGCGTGGCGGTGCTCCTGTCCTGCTCCCAGAGCCATCGCGAGGGCGATCCGGACGCGGGCGCGGACGCCGATGCGGACACCGATTCGGACGTCGATGCGGATGCGGACTCCGACGCCGACGGCGATGCGGACGTCTGCTTCGGCGCCTGCGATCCCGGGGCCTGTTGCAACCCGCCCTGGGACGGCACCAGACGCTGCACGGACCTCGCCACCGACTGGGGAAACTGCGGCGCCTGCGGGCGGCAGTGCGGCGATGCGCAGTACTGCGAGGGCGGCCGGTGCATCTGCTGGGAGATGGACCCCTCGAGCCCGCTTGAGCCGTGCGGAGCGGCCTGCGTCGACCTCGGCAGCGATCCAGCGAACTGCGGGGCGTGTGGCCGCGCGTGCGAGGGCGAGACGCCGGTCTGTCGCGGGGGCGTCTGCCTGACCTGCGAGGAGGTGGGCCTCGTCGAGTGCGGCGGCGAATGCACCCGCGTGGAGGTCGACGATCGCCACTGCGGCGAGTGCGGCCAGTCCTGCGAGGAGGGGACCCAGTGCGTGGCCGCTGGTTGCGTGGGCGGTGAGTGCGAGGTCGAGTGCGGCGCGGGGAGCGTGTGCTGCGACCACGTCTGGGGCGGGGCGCGGGGGTGCACCGACCTGAGGACGGACTCGTTCAATTGCGGCGCCTGCGCGTCCAGGTGCCTTCAGGGCGAGGAGTGCGTCGAGGGAAGCTGTGGATGCTCGCCGTGGCAGACGGACTGCGGCGGGATCTGCGTGGATCTGCAGAGCGACACCGTCAACTGCGGCGAGTGCGACAACGAGTGCGGGCCAGGCGCGCCCCTGTGCGTTACCGGCGACTGCGCCCCGTGCGAGACCTGGGGGCTCGTCGAGTGCGCGGGCGGCGCCTGCGCGTACCTCGACTGGGACCAGAACAACTGCGGCGAGTGCGGGCGGCGCTGCGACCCCGACCAGTACTGCGACGCGGGGACCTGCCAGGACGCGGACTGGGGCTAGTCCCGTCGCCGCCGCGCGACCAGCGCGAGGACGGCGAGGACCACTACCCAACCGGCTCCGACCGGCGCGTTGCCGGGCGCCGCGGCACATGCGCCCTGTAGCCCGCGGTAGCCTTCATCGCCGGGCCCCGCGGCGGCGGGCCCCTCGTCCTCGAGCAAGCAGAACGCGCCCTGGGCCGTGTCGGTGCACGCGAAGCCGTACGGACAGGAGTCGCCGCGGCACGACTCGGTGCAGTACCCCGAGCCGTCCGGGACGGCGACGCAGGCCCGGGAGTCGCAGGCCCCTCCCTCCGAGCACTCGTCGCCGAAGTCGGCGAGCGGCCCGTCGTCCAGGCCACCGGGGTCGCCAGGTTCGTCTCCGGGATCGTCGCCGGGGTCCACCCCGGGGTCGGCGCCGGGATCGTCCCCGGGGTCGGCGCCGGGATCGTCACCCGGGTCGTCCCCGGGGTCGTCGCCGGGATCATCGACGGGGTCGTCACCGGGATCGTCGCCGGGATCGGGATCGACCGCCGGCGCCGTCAGGAACTCCGAGATCCACTCACCGAAGTGCCCGACGTTCGTGTAGATGTCGTCGCCCGCCGAGCAGGCGTCCTGCGTGCCACGGCTCGTGATCCCGATCACGGTCCCCCGGGAATCGAACAGCGGGCCGCCGGAGTCCCCGTAGCAGGTGATGGGCGTGGTCTGGATCTCGTTGCCCATGTTGTCCTGCACGACGCCGGACCCGCGGCGCTTGTTGCCGTCCGGGTAGTTCCAGTCGTCGTACTGGCCGTACCCGGCGGCCTCGACGTCGTCGCCCGGCGATGGGTTGTTCTCGTTCGCAGAGAACGGCACGGGCTGAACCCCGAGGTCCGAGCCGGCCTCGAGCAGCGCGATGTCCACGCCCTCGATGCTCCATCCGTCGTCGAACACATGGACCGCGACGATGTCGCCCGCGGACGCGAGCGTCTGTCCGTCGCCGCCCGCAGGGTTCAGCCCGCTGTAGACCTCGAAGCTGCCCGGGTCCATCGTTCCACCGCCGTACTCGTCGACGACGCAGTGCTTCGCGGTCAGGACCAGCCGGGGGTCGATGACGCTGCCGGTGCAGGCGCCACCGCCCATGCTGAGGTAGACGATGGCCGGGTCGCCCCGGTCGAGATCCCCGTCCAGGATCGCCGCCTCTTGCCGCTCGAAGGGGGAGGTGGACACGCATGCGACCGAGAGCAGCGGGAGGACGAGACAGAGCGGAAGCTGCTCCAGCGGCTGCTCTTTCCCCCGGGATCTCGCGGTGGTGCGGTCCATGACCCGGTGCCATCTGCAACCGTCAGGCCCGCCTGCCCCCGGGCTGGCCGCGCTCGCTTGGCGGCCCCGGGATGCTGTAGGCTCTGGCGACGCCGCGCAGTCCCCCGGCGGGGGATGGCCCACGAGGAGGAGCTCTTGGGAAGATTCGTCGAGGAGCTGAAGAGGACCCATGGCTGCGGCGCGCTTCGAGCGAGCGACATCGGCGCCGAGGTCGTCCTGATGGGGTGGGTCGCTTCGAGGCGCGACCACGGGGGCTGCATCTTCGTCGACCTGAGGGACCGTGACGGAACGACGCAGGTCGTCTTCCGCCCCGACGTGGACGCGACGAGCCACGCCGCCGCGAACCAGCTTCGCGGCGAGTTCGTGATCGGCGTCCGCGGAAAGGTAGTCTCGCGCGGGGAGAACGTGAACCCCAAGCTCGCGACGGGCGAGATCGAGGTCGACGCCCACGAGCTCGAGATCCTCAACCGCTCGAAGCCCACGCCGTTCCCGATCGAGGACAGGCTCGAGACCGCGGAGCCGGTGCGGCTCGAGCACCGCTACCTCGACCTGCGCCGGCCGCTGATGCAGAAGAACCTCCGGCTGCGCTCGCGCGTGAACAAGATCGTCCGCGATCACCTGGACGGCCACGGCTTCACCGAGCTCGAGACGCCGATCCTGACCAAGTCCACGCCGGAAGGCGCGCGCGACTACCTCGTGCCGTCTCGCGTACAGCCGGGCAAGTTCTACGCGCTGCCGCAGTCGCCGCAGCTCTTCAAGCAGCTCTTCATGGTCGCGGGCTTCGATCGCTACTACCAGATCGCTCGCTGCTTCCGCGACGAGGATCTCAGGGCCGATCGGCAGCCGGAGTTCACGCAGGTCGACATCGAGATGTCCTTCGTCACGGAGGACGACGTGATCGAGCTGACGAGCAGCCTCGTCGCGGCGATCTGGAAGGAAGCGCGGGACGTGACCGTGCCCTTGCCGATCCCGCGTCTCTCGTATGCCGACGCGATCGCCCGTTTCGGCGTCGACAACCCGGACCTGCGCTTCGGGCTCGAGCTCGCGGAGATCACGGATCTCTGCATGACCTCGGGCTTCCGGGTCTTCGCGGACGCCGCCGGCCGGCCTGGCGGGGCGGTCATGGCCCTGCGGCTGCCCAAGGCCGATCTGTCGCGCAGCGAGCTCGACACGTTCGGCGAGTTCGTCAAGCCCTACGGCGCCAAGGGTCTCGCCTGGATCCGCGTCCAGAAGGACGGCTGGCAAGGCCCGATCGCGAAGTTCATCGACGCTGCCGACAAGGCGGCGATCGCTTCGCGCGCCGGTCTCGAGGAGGGCGATCTCTGCCTCTTCGTCGCCGACGCACGCGTCGTCGCGGCGACGTCGCTCGGGCGCCTGCGCGTCCACATCGCGAACAAGACGGGGATCGTGCCGAAGGACCGCTGGAGCTTCGTGTGGGTCGAGCGCTTCCCGATGTTCGAGCGGGACAAGGACGATCCGGGCCGCTGGAACGCGATGCACCACCCGTTCACCTCGCCTCTGCCGGAGGACGAGGACAAGGTGCTGGGCGACCCCGGCGCCGTTCGCGCTCGCGCCTACGACATCGTCCTCAACGGCACCGAGCTCGGCGGCGGCTCGATCAGGATTCATCGCCGGGAGGTGCAGTCGATCATCTTCGAGCGGCTGGGACTGTCGCAGGAGCAGGCGAGGGCGAAGTTCGGCTTCCTCCTCGCGGCGCTCGAGTACGGAACACCTCCGCACGGCGGCATCGCCCTAGGCCTGGACCGCGTCCTCGCGTTCCTCTGCGGCGCCGAGTCGATCCGCGACGTGATCGCCTACCCGAAGACCCAGAAGGCGACCGACCTGATGTGCGAGGCCCCGAGCAACGTCGATCCCGCCCAGCTCGCCGAGCTCAAGCTGAAGATCATCGCCTGAAGACCCGGGGGTGGAATCCTCCAGCCCCACCCGCCGACTGCCCCGAGACCGACCGCGCTGTACTTGTTGGAGCTTTCCGGGGATTGCCGATGACAGAGCGCAGCCCTAATCAGTCCTCGAAGCACGGTGGCTCCGAGCCGATGAACGCCTCGACGCACTCAGGGACGACCATCGAGCCCGTCTACGGGCCCGAGCACCTCGCTCCGGGGCTCGAGGATCGGCTCGGAGGCCCGGGAGAGTTCCCGTTCACACGGGGAATCCACCGGACGATGTACCGCTCCAAGCCCTGGACGATGCGTCAGTACGCGGGCTTCGGGACGGCCCGCGAGACGAACGGGCGCTTCCGGTACCTGCTCGAAGAGGGTCAGACCGGGCTGTCGGTGGCTCTCGACCTGCCTACGCAGCTCGGGCTCGACTCGGATTCGCCGCGCGCGCTCGGAGAGGTGGGACGCGTCGGCGTCGCAGTCGACTCGCTCGCGGACATGGAGGAGATCTTCGCCGGGATCCCGCTCGATCGCGTCTCCACGTCGTTCACGATCAACGCGACCGCGCCGATCCTGCTTGCGATGCTCCAGGTCGTCGCCGAGGCGCGGGGAGTCGCCAGGACGGCGCTCATGGGCACGGTGCAGAACGACATCCTCAAGGAGTTCGGCGCGAGGGGCGCGTGGGTCTTCCCCATCGAGCCCTCGATGCGCCTCGTCGTCGACGTGATCGAGCACTGCACGCGGGAGCTCCCGCGCTTTCACCCGATCTCCATCGCCTCGCACTACCGCGACGCGGGGGCCACGCCGGCCGAGGAGGCAGCCTACACGCTGTCGGCGGGGATCGCTTACGTGCGCGCCTGCCTCGAGCGGGGCCTCGAGGTCGACTCGTTCGGCCCCCGCCTCTCGTTCTTCTGGTACACGTACGCGAACTTCTTCGAGGAGATCGCGAAGTACCGCGCCGTCCGCCGCATCTGGGCGCACACGATGCGCGACCGTTTCGGCGCCACCAATCCCGACTCGCAGCGGATGCGCGCGGCGTGCGTCTGCGGCGGGCACTCGCTGTCTCGCGCGGAGCCGCTGAACAACATCGCCCGAACGACGATCGAGACGATGGCGGCGGCTCTCGGGGGACTTCAGTCGGTGTTCACCGCGGCACACGACGAGGCGTTCGCGATCCCGACGGAGCTCGCGGCCCGGACGGCCCTCAGGGTCCAGCAGGTCGTCGCCTTCGAGACGGACGTGGCCGCGACCGTGGATCCGCTCGCGGGGTCCTGGTTCGTCGAGTCGCTGACCGACGATCTCGAGCGCGCGATCCGGGGGATCATGGACGACATCGAGGCTCGGGGCGGGATGGTCGAGTGCCTCCGCCGGGGAGCCATCCAGCGGCGGATCGCCGATCGCGCCTACGAGTGGCAGAGGAAGCTCGAGTCAGGCGAGGCGGTCGTCGTCGGCCAGAACCGGTTTGGCCACGGCCAGGAGGCGGTCGAGGTGCACCGGGTGAGTGAAGAGGTCGAGCGCGACCAGATCGAGCGCCTGCGCCGCGTCCGCCAGGGACGTGATCCGGCTCGCGTCCAGCGCGCGCTGGCATCGCTCGCCAGTGAAGCCGCGGGGCCCCATAACCTCGTCGAGCCCATCCTCGAGGCGGTTCGAGCGTACGCGACCGTGGGCGAGATGACGGCGGCTCTGCGGAGCGCGTTCGGAAGCGCCGCCGATCCGGGGGCAACCTGGGAGCACGTCGAATGAGCCAGATCGAGACCGTGGGAATCGTCGGCGCCGGGACGATGGGGACCGGGATCGCCGAGGTCACCGCGATGGCGGGGCTGCCCACGGTGCTGGTCAGGGCGACCGGCGGATCGCCGGACGAGGCGCGGAGGAAGATCGAGGACTCCCTCACGAGGGCGATGTCGAAAGGACGGATCTCGGCCGGCGATCGGGACGCCGCGCTCGGCCGCCTCACCTCGACGGCCGACCGGCGTGCTCTCGCCGCCTGCGACCTGGTCGTGGAGAGCGTGGTCGAGGACCTCGCGGTCAAGAGGAGCCTCTTCGCCGAGCTCCACCAGATCGCCAGGCCCGGGGCGATCTTCGCCTCCAACACCTCGACGCTGAGGATCCGCGACATCGGCCTCGGGTCGCCGCGCGGCGCGCGGACGGTGGGGATGCACTTCTTCGCGCCGGCTCCGGCGATGAAGCTCGTGGAGCTCGCCGTCCTCGACACGACGCCCGCCGAGGTCGTGGGCTCGTCCGCCGAGTTCGTCGCCCGCATCGGGAAGACGGCCGTTCCAGTCGTGGACAGCGCCGGGTTCGTCGTCAACCGCTTGCTGGTCCCCTACATCGTCGGGGCCATCGATGCGTACGAGCAGGGCCTCGGGAAGCCCGAGTCGATCGACCTCGCGATGAAGCTCGGCTGCGGCCACCCGATGGGACCTCTCGCCCTCGCGGACCTCATCGGCCTCGACGTGGTCTTCGCGATGTCGAAGCTCCTCTACTCGGCCCACGGAGACTCGCGCTACAAGCCGCCTTCGCTCCTTCGCCGACTCGTCCAGAGCGGCCAGCTCGGAAGGAAGTCGGGCGTCGGCATCTACGACTACGCGACCGATCCACCGAGGGCGAACGAGGCCGCTCGCAGCGAATACACTCGTGGGCCTGGAGGCTGACATGCTGGAAGGGCTCGTCGTGGGCATCGATCACGTTGGAGTGTGCATTCCCGAGATGGAGCCCGCGGCCGAGCTCTGGTCGGGGCTGCTCGGGTTGGCCGTCGCGCACCGGGAGTGCGTCGACGCGCAGCGCACCGAGGCCGCGTTCGTGGACCCGCCGGGCGGCGGGACGACGCTCGAGCTCGTCTCTCCGATGAGCGGGAACCCGGGCCTCGAGAGGTTCCTCGAGAAGCGCGGGCCCGGCCTGCACCACGTCGCATTCGCGGTGACCGACATCGGCGAGTCCCTCGCGCGCCTGAGGCAGGCTGGCGTGGCGCTGATCGACGAGGCGCCCCGGCCGGGCGCGCGGGGGCATCTCGTCGCGTTCCTTCACCCGCGAGCGGCCGGAGGAGTGCTGGTGGAGCTCGTCCAGCGGAGCAAAGGACGCTCATGAAGCGGCTCGACCTCGGCGCCGTCACGGCGCCTCCCGGAGCGATCCCGGACTCGATGCTGGCCGTGACGATTCGAAGGGAGCGCGAGGGAGAGCCCAGGGACGCGATGAAGCTGGAGGAGGTGCCCGTCCCAGGGATCGGGCCCGACGAGGTCCTCGTCCTCGTGATGGCGGCCGGCGTCAACTTCAACGGCGTCTGGGCGGCGCGCGGCAGGCCCGTGAGCGTGTTCGACATGCACCACGAGCCCTTCCACATCGCCGGCTCCGACGCGGCCGGGATCGTCTGGAAGGTCGGCGAGTCTGTCACGCGGTGGAAGCCCGGCGACGAGGTCGTCGTCCACTGCAACCAGAGCTGCGGCCAGTGCCCGGAGTGCAACGGCCTCGATCCGATGGCCTGCGAGCGCCAGAAGATCTGGGGCTACGAGACGAGCTGGGGATCGTTCGCGCAGCTCGCCAAGGTGCAGGCGCAGCAGCTCGTCCACAAGCCCCGCCAGCTCGGCTGGGCCGAGGCGGCCTCCTACGGCCTCACGTACTTCACGGCGTACCGGATGCTGGTCGACCGGGCCGAGATGAAGCCGGGCGACAACGTCCTCGTCTGGGGCGCCGGCGGAGGTCTCGGCAGCTTCGCCGTACAGCTCTGCAAGCTCGTCGGCGCGAACCCCATCGCAGTGGTCTCGTCTCCAGAGAGGGAGCGGCTCGTACGGGAGCTGGGCGCGTCGATGGTGATCGACCGCACGGGCTTCGATTTCACGAGGGGGCCCCAGGTGTCGCGCGCCTTCGGCGCCCGGATCCGCGAGCTCACTGGCGGCAAGGACGCCGACATCGTGTTCGAGCACGTCGGCAAGCAGACCTTCCCGACCTCCGTGCTCGTCGCCAAGCGCTTCGGCAAGATCGTGATCTGCGGCGCGACCAGCGGCTACGACCTCGACTTCGACGTGCGCTACCTCTGGATGCGACAGAAGACGATCATCGGCTCGCACTTCGCGAACGCGTACGAGGCCGAGCGCGCCAACCGCCTCGTGATCGAGGGCAAGATCCGTCCCGTCCTCGACCAGGTCTTCCCGCTCCACCGCGCCGCCGAGGCCCACCAGCTCGTCGCCGACAACCGCCACAAGGGCAAGATCGCGATCCTCGTCCAGGCAGCCGCCTAGGCGTCACCCTCGACCGCCGCCCTTTCGCGCGAGGGTGGTCTTTCAGCTGACGGCGCGTGAGTCGTAGCCGCCATCCCGCCAGACCTTGCGCGCCGAGGTGATCCGTTCCAGGGCGCCGCGCGGGCTGCCGTCCTCGGGGAATCGCACCTCGCAGACCGTGTGCACGGCGCGGGTCATCAGCTTCTCGAAGCCGCGGTCATACTCGCCGATCTGGGCCCACATCGCCTCGTGCGCCTGGAGCTGCTTGGCCGTCCCGAGCCGCACGATCTCGCCGGCGCGGATCCCGAGCACGCGCAGATCGTCCTCGAGGGCCGCCAGCGAGGCGAGCTCCCAGTAGATGAGCCGGAGCTCGTAGCCCGTCATTCGCGCGAGCCCCGTGCGGCCCATTCCCTTCAGGCACGAGGGAAGGTGCTGTACGCCGAGGCCGACGTGGCGGGCCTCGTCCTTCTCGTAGTACGGCAGGAGCGCGCACAGCACGGGCTCGGCGCCGGTCTCGCGAACGGCCTGGAAGATGGTCAGCGCGGTCGTCTCGACCATGAGCTGCATTCCCACGAGCTTGAGCGTGAGGTCGCGCTGCCGGAGCACCAGCTCCAGGAGCTCGCGCGAGGCACGGGGCATCGGCTCCGGCTTCACGCCCAGCGCCGACAGATAGTCGTACATCACGTAGAAGTGGCGGGCCTCGTCGAAAGCCTGGCTCGTCGCGGCCATCTTCGCCTCGAGCGGGACCAGGTCCGCCGCGAGCTGGGCGCTGATCCGCCACGCGGCGAGCTCGCCCCAGAGGATCACCGAGAAGATCCGGCCGATCGCGCGCACGGCCCTCGGCTCCGCATGGACGCCGCCGTGCGTTGCGATGAGAGCCGGGAGCACCTCTCGCCCGTCCCACGCCAGATCCTGCGCAGCGTGGTAGATGCCGCGCAGCCGCTCGGCCCGGCGAGCCTCCTCTGCGGTGCGGCGCAGATCCAGTGTCTCGTACGGGATTTCCGTCATGCTCTCCTCCTCCTGTGCCGTCGTACGACTCGTATGATAGCAGTCATACGGCATCGGCGGCAGGCGCTCGGATCGCTCGTAGGGGGATCCCGGGCTCGAGGACGACGAGGTGGACGCACTCGCTCGGGAGCGAACAGCCGCTGACGAGCAGACCCGAGCCGAATGCGTCCGCGCCCGTCCGGCGGACGGCCGCGATGCACTCGTCCACCACCGGCTCTGCACCCGAGGGAACCAGGAGGAGGCGGCGGGGCTCGAGGGTGATCTGCTCCCGGTACACCTCGAGCCCGGGCGCCAGCTTCTCCCCTACGTCGGCGAGAAAGGACGACAGCGCATCGCGAACTGGCTGGGGGCTGGATGGCCGGAGCGCCCGGCGCTCGCGGGGACCGAGAAGCGAGCGCACGAAGGCGTCGATCCGGAGGGGATCGGCGAACGGTGCGGCGTCGCGCCACGGCGGGGGCTCCGGATCCGCGAGCTCCGCGAAGAACGCGCCGGCCAGCGCGTCCGCAGGCTGTGCGTCCGCGCGGTGGATGGCCTCGAACAGCGGCCCTCCCGCGACCGTGCGGTAAAGGACGTTCGCGTCTTGCGCCCTAGTCGGTGCTGGACCGGCCGCTCTGACGCTCACCCCGGCGGGCTCGGGCGAGAGCCGTCGTTCCTCCTCGCGGTAGGCGAGGTCCATCTGGTCGAGCGCGAGCCTGACGGTCTCGAGCCGCTCGATCTCGCCCCGGATCGCGTCCAGGTAGCGACGCAGGATGCGCATCTCCCACAACCGGTACGAGAAGCGAAGCCGCGAGAGGTAGTAGGCGAGGACCGAGCCCCGATCTCCTTCCACGAGGTCGCGCAGCCGGTAGCCCATCTCGTCACGCATCGCGCCGAGCTCCGCGTGTCGATCGCGGGCCAGGTTGCGGAGGCGCCAGGCCACGAGGCTCCCGGTGACCAGTGCGAGCCAGGCGAGGACCCAGGGGCGGTCGAGGAAGGCATGGCCGACCGGTCCGAGCTCGACCGCCATGGGGTCGACGAGCATCCGTGTGAGCAGCGGCGCGCGGCCCGAGAGAAGCCGGACCCAGATCCACTTCGGCAACGGGTGCAGGATCGCCGTGGCGGCCAGTGTGAAGAGGGCACCGAAGAACCAGAGCCGGGCCGGCCGCGGCCGCCTCTCGGAGCCCGCCCTGAGGGCCCGGAAGCGCTCCTCGAAGCTCTCGAACGAGGGAAAATCGGGCAGGACCTCCCGTCGGATCTCCGAGGCGAGCTCCCCCTCGGCCTTCTCGGTGCGAAGCCGCAGGTCCTCGAGGCAGTCACGAGCATCGGCCCAGCCCCTCGGCCCGGACCAGACCCAGCCGTCGACGGCCTTCGCGAGGGCCGCGGGCAGCTCCCGGGCGAGCTTGGTTCCCTGCGAGTCCACCTCCGCGACGAGCGCGGGCATCCGGAAATGCTCGAGCTCCTCGCTGAACCTGCGGATCTCCGACTCCTGGCGGGCGTACCAGTCCCATCCGTACAGCGAGTCCCGGATCGCCTCCGGCGTCGCATGGGGCTCGAGCTCCGGGCACTCGGTGCGCGGTCGCGCGTCGCGAACCATGCGCTCGAGATCGCCGGCGCCGTCCTTGAGCCCGAGCCGCTGGTCCAGCGCGCCGCGATCGAAGAGATACGGCTGGATTCGCGCCTGTCGGTCGGCGATGCCGAGGTCGCTGCCTCGCCGCAGCTCCTCGAGCAGACCCCGGGCCGTCCTGGATTCGCAGAAGCGCTGCAGGTCTGCGGATGGGACCTCGAGGGTCGCCGCGGCGAACGCGACGAACAGCCCCTGCGGGTCCGGTGGGGCGCCGAGCCCGGCCGTCCTGCGGCCCGCGTCCGAACGCAGCACCGTGACGAGCGAGGCGACCGCGTTCTCCCGCTCGGCGGGGGGGAGCAGGTAGCGCCCGCTCTGGTCCTCGATCAGGAACACGCGCCCGAAGGGCTCGTACTCGCCGGCGCGAGCCGAGATTGCCTCGAGCCCCTCGAGGCCCGCTCGAAGGGCGCCGCGCCGTCCCGGATCGCGGGCACCGGTGAGCGCGAGGACCGCGCACAGCGCGAAGCGCGGGTTGTGCGCTCCGAAGAGGTGCGAGAAGTCCGCGAGGAGGCGAGCTCTGAGCGCCGCGATGAACCGCGCGAGCCGCTCCGCGATCCCGGGCTCACCGAGGTCGGCGACGACGACGACGTCGAGCACGGGCTCGCCCGGATCGGCCGGATCACTTGCCTGGATGACGCTCCCGAGCGCCATCCGGGCGCAGGCCTCGTCCATCACTCGCAAGAGCTGGCGGCCCGGGTCCTCATCGGGAAGCGGCCCGAGGTCGAGATCGCCCTTCTGACCGACCCGCTCCAGCACACGCGCGCCCAGCGATCCGAACGCGACGACGATCGAGTGGTGGTTGGGCACCGAGGTGCCCGCAGTCTAGCTCACCGTGGCGCCAGGCTGCTCGAGTAAGGCCGCGAGCGCCGCGCATCGGTTGACGAGCTGCTCGAGCGCGTCAGGATCGATCAAGAGCTCGTAGTCCACGGAGAGTCCGGATCCCGAGCGATCGCCGCGGGGGAAGACGCGCAGTACCTCATGGTCGAGGTTGATCGACCGGACGGCGGAGTCGAGCTCTGCGAGTGAGCGCACGGCGTCGCCGGGAAGATCCGTGCGACGTTGGTGGAGCCGCCCCCGCGCAATCCAGCTCGTACCGGCCCTCGGCGAGACGACGATCGCCATGCGGTCGCTCCTGCCGGACTCCCCCGCCGACTCCGACTCGACGACGACACGGATCCGCCGCTCCCCCAGGGTCCCAGTCAGCACCGGGTAGTCCGGATATCGACCGGCCATGGGATGGACGTAGGTCTCGCCGTGGCGGAGCTCGAGCGCGAGGCGCGCGGCGACCCTCGCAAACGCCTCCTCGACACGCCCGACTCGCTCGTTCAGCCGATCCCTGGTCCGGCGCGAGTACCAGAGCCCCCACCACACCGCGCAGCCGATTGTCAGGAGGGCTCCCGCGACGGCCGCGACGGTCTCGAAGGTCGACATGAACCGGAGCAGGATAGACCGACCGGTTCGAGCCGAACAGGTCGTGCGCCGCGGCCCCCCACGCGCGAGCCGGATGCGCCTCTCTGGCCCGGACGCGATAAGATGAGCGGCGATGGGTCGGTGGGCATTCCGGTGGGTCATGTCCCTCGCTGCATTGGGTGCTTGTGATCTCGATCCGCGACCCCTGGAGCCGCTGGATGCCGATGCCGGAGCGGACGGCGACGCCGACTCCGACTCCGACGCGGATGGCGACACCGACGGCGACACCGACGGCGACACCGACGGCGACGGCGACACCGATGCGGACGCCGATACCGACGGCGATTCCGACTCGGACTCCGACGGCGATTCCGACTCGGACTCCGACGGCGACGCCGATGCGGATTCGGACGGCGACGGCGACGCGGACGGGGACGGCGACGTCGACCTGGAGTGTGTGCAGGCGGGTGGTCCGTGCGCTCGCGCCGCGGACTGCTGTGATCTGGGCTGTCACGGCGGGCTGTGCGACGCCCCGATGTGCGCCTCGCACGACGAGGTCTGCGCCGTCGACGCGGACTGCTGCGACGACGCGTGTGGCGGCGGAAGCTGCATCGACGTCGGGGGCTGCCACGTGGCGGGGTCCACGTGCGCGCTCTGGTCCGAGTGCTGCTCGGGGCGCTGCGGGATCGACGGGCACTGCCAGGCGCTCGAGGGCTGCCGCGTCGTCGGGGAGCTCTGCTCGCTGGGGGACGAGCAGTGCTGCAGCGGGCAGTGCGTCGGCGATCCGCCTCGCTGTCAGGAGATCGGCGGGGCTTGCGACGTCGCCGGTGAGACCTGCGGGGTCTGGGACGAGTGCTGCACGAACCGGTGCGGCATCGACGGGCGCTGCCAGGAGCTCGACTCGTGCCAGGTCGCCGGCGAGCTCTGCCGCGGAGGAGATCGAGATTGCTGCGGCGGGCAATGCGCGGGCGACCCGCCGCGCTGCCAGGAGATCGGCGGTTCGTGCAGCGTCACCGGCGAGCTGTGCACGCTCTGGGACGACTGCTGCACGAACCGGTGCGGCATCGACGGACGCTGCCAGGCTCGCGAGGGCTGCCAGGTGGCCGGCGAGCGCTGCCCCGGAGGAGACGCCGACTGCTGCGGCGGGAGCTGCTCGGGCGACCCCGCAAGGTGCAACGACATCGGCGGTTCCTGCCGGGTCGCAGGCGAGGTATGCACCCTCTGGAGCGACTGCTGCACGAACCGATGCTCGCTCGACGGTCGCTGCGAGCCGCGCGACGAGTGCCAGGTCATCGGCGAGCTGTGTCCCGGAGGCGACGCCGACTGCTGCTCCGACCGCTGCTCCGGCGATCCCCCGCGTTGCCAGCCAGTAGGCGGTACCTGCCTCGTGACGGGCGAGCTCTGCTCGCTCGCCGACGACTGCTGCACCCGCCAGTGCGGTCTCGACGGGCGCTGCGACCCCGTCGACGGCTGCCAGGTCGCGGGCGAGCTCTGCCCGGGCGGCGACTCGGACTGCTGCGGCGGGATGTGCGCGGGCAGCCCGGCGCGTTGCCAGGACATCGCGGGATGTGGCGTCTCCGGTGAGCTGTGCAGCGAAGGAGACGATTGCTGCTCGAATCGATGCGACTGGGGTCGCTGCGTTCTCGAAGAGTGCGGCGAAGAAGGCGAGCGTTGCGACGATCCATCCGACTGCTGCGACGAGGAAGCGCGGTGCGCGGGGGACCCGTCGCGGTGCGTGGGCCCGTGACGATGTGCTGGTGAGCGGATGATCTCCCACGTCGAGAGAAGCGCCGATGTGACCGCCGACCAGAGGCCTGTCTTCGAGTACGCGACCGATCCGGCGCGCTTCGCGGATTACGTCGCCGGCTACGCGAGCGGCCGCGTGACGACATCGGCCGGGACCGGGCCCGGCGCGAGCTACGAATGGGTGGCGGAGCTGGGACCCTTGCGTCTGCCAGTGGTCGAGCGGGTCGTGACGTGGGACGGGGGTCGGCGCGCCGACTACGAGGGTCGGGTGGGGCCGGTTCACTTCGGCTCCTCGCTTTGGGTCGACGACGTGGGACCGGGTCGCAGCCGTGTTCACGTCCGAATCGAGTGGACCCATCCGCCCTGGCTCCTGGGCCGTGTCGGTGACGGGCTCGTGCGGCGGCTGGTGGCTACCGAGGTCGAGCGGTCGCTCGCGAGGCTCGAGCGAGCCTTCGGGCCTGCATCCTCGCGAACCGAGCCGCGCAGCGGCGACCGGGCATTCGAGCCCGACGAGGTTGCCCGGCTCTACGGGAAGCGCGCGGCGCGCTACGACTTCGAGAGTCGGCTCTACCGGCTCATCGGCTTCCGGATCGACCGCTATCGGCAGATGGCGGTGGACGCCCTCGCCCTTCAGCCTGGCGCAACCGTCGTGGAGATCGGCTGCGGCACCGGCGCGAACTTCCCTCTTCTCGAGCGGGCCGTCGGGAGGGCCGGCCGGATCATCGGCGTCGATCTGACCGAGGCCATGCTCGAGCAGGCACGTCGCCGGGTGCTCCTGGAAGGCTGGCCGAACGTCGAGCTCGTCCGGACCGACGCTGCGAGCTTCGGTTTCCCCTCCGGCGTCAATGGCATCCTGTCGACGTTCGCCCTGACATTGAGCCCCGAGTTCGACGCGATCATAGCCCGCGGCGCCCGCGCCCTGGCGCCTGGCGGCCGCTGGGTGGTGCTCGACATGAAGATGCCGGATGATTGGCCTCCATGGCTCGTACGTGCCGCCGTGGCGCTTGCGCGCCCATACGGCGTGACGCTGGGCGCTGGAGTGCGTCACCCATGGGACTCGTTTTCGCGGTGCTTGCCGCGCTCCTGGATGCGGGAGCTGTACCTCGGAGCCGCCTTCCTCGCCGTCGGCGTGGCGGGGCAACGGCCGTCGTGACTACGCCTCGTCGACCTTCTTGCGCGAGGCGATCGTCTCCGAGCGGGCGTGCTTCTCGGCGAGGATCTTCTCCTTCGCGCGCCGGGAGCGGCGGCGCTTCTGGCGGCGGACCTTCGCGATCCGCGCTGCCTCGGCGCTCGCCTTCCCGAGGACCTGCCGCTCGATCCGTTCGGCCAACAGAGTCCGGGCGCGAAAGCGGTTGAGCGCTTGAGAGCGCTCGATCTGGCACTTGACACGTGTCCCGGTCGGCCGGTGGAGCAGGACCACGCAGGTCGACACCTTGTTGACGTTCTGGCCGCCCTTGCCGCCGGAACGGACGAAGGTCTCCTCGAGGTCCTCCTGGCGAATCCCGAGCCTCGAGAACCGCTCTTCCAGAGCGCGCTGCTTGGCGGGGGAGACAGGGTAGCTGATCACGCCGGGTAGTCTAATGCGCGACGATGGATCCGCGGTACATCGACATGCCGCACGTGAACGAGACCGTGCCGGCGGTCGGCGTGACGGTCACCTCCACGGGGCGGTTCAGCGGGAGGTCCCGGCGGATGTCGAGCGACGGGAACACGACCTCGGTGCCGCAGCTGCGGTCGGTCGTTCGCGTGAACACGATCTTCAGCGCCTTGCCGGCGGGCGCGTGGATGGTCGCGGGGTGGTAGCCGTCCGAGTCGACGGTCACGGCGGCTCTGCCGTCCGAGGTCTGGTGCTGCTCGTGCTCGTCCGCCTGACCCTGTGAGCAGGCTCCGACGAGGGCAAGCCCGGCGCCGAGAATCGTGCCTTTGATCCAGTCCGTCATCTTCCTTCTCCTTGTAGCGGTGTGAGCTCGGTTCCGATGGTGCGCTCCAGCATCGCCTCGAGCCGCGAGAGCTCGGCGATGACTCGAACCTCGTCGAGCTGGCTCGAGATGTGGTGTCTGACAGCCTCCTGCAGGTCGAAGAAATCGGTCTGTCCTCGCACGTACTCGATGGAGGCCAGCTCGTGGTGGGCGTTCGCCTGTGGGATCAGTCGATCGTGGATGATCGCCGCCCGGGCGCGCGCCGAGACGATGCTGGCCCGGAGCGAGGCGATCTCGGTCTCGGCGCTCCTGAGCACGGTCGCCGCGTCCGCCCGAAGCGCCCTCGCGTTCGCCCGCGCCTCGGCGGCCGCGGCGCGGCGGGGGCTCGTCCAGATGGGGAGCGAGATGCCGGCCATCGCCATGATGCCGTCCGCCGCCGACTCGGTCCCACCGTCCTCGGCGGGCATCATCGCGAAGTCCTGCACGTACCCCGCGCCGACGGTGAGCATGGGCGACGATCGCGAGTCGATGGCGGCACCGCGTCGCTCTGCCGCGGTGGCGCGCGCCGCGTACGCCCGGAGCTCGGGTCTGGAGCGCCGGGCACCGTCGAAGAGGGCTCCGAGCGGTGGCGGCTCGGCCGCGACCGTCAGCGGCTGCGCCGGCCCGAGCTCGGCGTCCGGCGGCAGCCCCACGAGCGCGAGCAGCGCGGTACGCGCGGACCTCTCCTCGCCGTGGGCTGCCTCGAGCGCGGTCTCCGCCGTGGTGACCAGGAACGTCGCGTTGAGCGCGTTCGACGGCGGCGTCGCGCCCACGCTGACCCGGGCCCGGACCACCTGCGCCGTCGAGGTCGCAATGGCCAGCTCCTCCTCGCGCGTCGCGCGAACCGCCTCCGCCTCCGCCAGGCGCACGAAGGCGAGCTTCGCCGCGAGCACGAGGTCGAGCTTCGTGGTCTCGACGTCGACCCTGCTGGCCGCCGCTTCCGACCTGGCCGCGCGGGCGTTCAGGCTCCGCTCTGGGCCGAGCGGGAAGCTCTGCTGCAGCGAGTACATCAGCATCCCCACGCCCTCGCCGAAACGGTAGGCCGGCTGGCCTTCCACCATGAACATCGGATCGGGAAGGATGTACGCCTGTGCCGCACCGGTCTGGGCCGCGCGCAACCGCTCCCGAGCGGCCTGCACCGCCGGATGCCGTGCCTGGAGCATCGCGACGACCCACTGCATCGTCAGCGGGCGCCCAGGCGGATCGGCCTGGGCGAGCGAGCCCGCGAGGAGCGCGATCGGGAGGACGACGAGCACGTGTCTGGGCATGGCTCTCATGTCAGCGCCACGGCGCGGGCCGCTCCCGGTCGCTGGATCAGGTAGGCGATCGCGCCGCCGAGCAGGGCCGCGCCGGCCACGGCCACGACCGCCTCGACGATCCAGAACGGAATCGTCAGGTAGAGCATCGCGAGCCCGATCGCCCAGGGGAGGAAGAAGCCGATCCCGACGAGGATGGCGGGCGGGCGCAGCCTGGCGAGGAGCCGCGGCTGGGTTTCCGCCAGCTTCCCCCACAGGAGCTGCTCCCAGCGCCAGTAGGTGTAGATGACGGGGATGACCTCGAGCGTCAGGAAAGCGCTCGTCGCGAGGCCCCCGACCATCGGCGCCGCGATCCGCTTCATCACGTCGGCGCCGCTCCCCTCGGCCCACAGGAGCGGCAGAAGGCCCACCATCATCGTCGCGACCGTCATCAGCTTGGGGCGGACGCGCATCACCGTCCCCTCCATGTGGGCCCAGACGATGTCCTGCAGGCAGCGGATCTTCCCGGCCTTCTGGCGCCGCTCGAAGGCGTGGTCGATGTAGACGATCATGACGATGCCGGTCTGCGCCGCCAGCCCACCGAGCGCGATCACGCCGACCCAGACCGCCGTCGAGATCCGGTAGTCGAGCAGGTACATCGCCCACACGCTCCCGACCAGCGCGAACGGGATGGAGCACAGGACGATCAGCACCTCGACCATGTTCCTGAAGTGCAGGAACAGGAGGATGATGATGATGCCCAGCGTGAGCGGGAGGACGACCTTCATCCGCTCGGTCATCTTCTCGAGCAGCTCGTACTGGCCCGTCCACTTGAGGAACATCCCGGACGTCAGGTGCAGCCTGCCCTCCTGCCTGGCCCGCTCGACGGCCGCCTTGGCCTCGTCCACGTAGCCGCCGATGTCTCGCTGGTTCGTGTCGATGTCGACGTAGACGTAGCCCACGAGCAGCCCGTCCTCGTCGCGCACCATCGGCGGGCCGCTGACGATCTTGACCTCCGCGAGCTGTCCGAGAGGGAGGTAGCGCGTGGCCGACGGCGCGGAGCCCGAGGCGCCGCCAGCCCCGCGGGCCGATCCTCCGGACATGGCCGCTCCCGAGAGCGCACCGCCCATCGGAGCCCTCGTGGGAACGTCGCTCATCGGCCCGACCATCTGGCCCATCGGGCTGCCCAGCCCGGGCGGGGCCGGGATGCTCCCTGCCGGTCCGCCGCCCATCGGCATGTTCTGAGCGATGAGCGTTTGCCGGGGTCCCGACACGGCGCCCATCGGACCCATGCCGCCACCCGACCGGCCCACGGGAACGGGCAGCGCGCGCAGGGCGTCGATGTCGGAGCGCACGTCCTGCGGATAGCGAACGTTGATCGAGAAGCGGGATCGTCCCTCGACCGTCACGAGGATCGGCATCCCGCCGATGGCAGCCTCGATGGTGCGCTGCAGGTCGTCGACCGTCATGCCCTGCCTGGCGAGGGCTGCGCGGTCGGGGATGATGTCGATGTAGAGGCCGCCCAGGTTGCGCTCGTACAGGACGCTGCGGGTCCCGCGGATCGGGGAGATCACCGCCTCGAGCGCCGTGCCCACGTGCTCGATGGTCTGGAGGTCGTCCCCGAAGACCTTTATCCCGATCGGGGTCCGGACGCCCGTCGTGAGCATGTCGATGCGCGTCTTGATCGGCATCGTGAACGCGTTCGTCCAGCCGGGAGGCTGCAATGCAACGTTCATCTTGGCAGTGAGCTCCTCCCAGGTGAGGGGCCGCCGGTCTGCCCAGACGCTCCGAAGGACCGCCTTCAGCCATCCCGGCGCCCAGCCGGAGTACCAGCGCTCCTCGTCGACCTTTCGCCACTCCTCCCGCGGCCTGAGGCGGATCGTGGTCTCGACCATCGTCAGGGGCGCGGGGTCGGTCGCGGTCTCGGCTCGCCCGATCTTGCCGAAGACGCTGAGCACCTCCGGAAAGCTCGCGAGCACGCGGTCCTGCCGCTGCAGCTCGACCTTGGCCTGCTCGATCGAGATGTTCGGGAAGGTCGTCGGCATGTACAGGATGTCGCCCTCGTTGAGCGGCGGCATGAACTCGCTTCCGAGGTGCCGGACGAGCGGGAGCATCGAGAGGATCGCGAACGCCGCGATCGAGATGGTCGTGATCGGGTTGCGCAGCGCGACGTACACGAAGGGCTTGTACGCTCTCAGGATCACCTTCGAGATCGGGTGGTCGGCCTCGTGACGGATCTTGCCCCTGATGAAGATCGCCATGAGCGCCGGGCCGAGCGTGATCGCGAGGATCGCGGAGGAGAACATGACGAAGGTCTTGGTGAACGCCATGGGAATGAAGAGGCGCCCGGGCTGCCCGGTCAGCGCAAAGATCGGGAGGAACCCCACGGTGATGACCAGGAGCGAGAAGAAGATGGCCGGCCCGACCTCCCTGGCGGCATCGATCATGACCGGAAGCGTCGGCGCACCGGGCGGGTGCTTCTCCAGCTTCTTGTGGGCGTTCTCGACCATCACGATGGCGGCGTCCACCATCGCGCCGATGGCGATCGCGATCCCTCCGAGGCTCATGATGTTCGAGCTCACTCCGATGACGGCCATCGGGATGAAGGCCGCCGCGACTCCGATGGGCAAGGACAGGATCGGGACTAGCGCGCTCCGGAAGTGGAGCAGGAAGAGGATGATGACGACGCTGACGACGATCGCCTCTTCGAGGAGCGAGTGGGTGAGCGTGTCGATGGAGCGCCGGATCAGCGCCGACCGGTCGTAGGCCACCTCGAAGTCGATCCCGTCGGAAGGCAGGACCGATCGGAGCTTCTCCTTGACTCGATCGATGACCTCGAGGGCGTTCTCCTTGTCACGGACGATGACGATCGCGCCCACGGCCTCGCCCGTGCCGTTCCATTCGAGCAGGCCCCTGCGCATGTCCGGGCCGAACCGTACCTCGCCGAGATCCGACAATCGGATGGGAGTCCCGGACGGGCCCGAGGCGCGGACGACCGTGCCGGCGAGGTCCCCGAGGTTCTCGATGTACCCTCGGCCGCGCACGTAGTACTCGCGCCCCGACATCTCGACCACGCGTCCGCCCACGTCGTTCGAGCTGCCACGGACGGCCCGGATCACCTCGTCGAGCGGGATGCCGTAGGCCCGCAGGCGCCGCGGCTCGACGATCACCTGGTACTGCTTCTCGTACCCGCCCAGGCTCGCGACCTCGGCCACGCCGGGAACGGCCGCGACGGCATAGCGGAGCGTGAAGTCCTGGAAGGTCCTCAATTCCGCCAGGTCGTGGTTGCCGGACTTGTCGACCAGGGTGTACTGGAACGCCCATCCGACCCCGGTCGCGTCGGGACCGAGAGTGGGGCTGACGCCGTCCGGAAGGCGTTCCCGGACTGACCCCAGGTACTCGAGGACGCGACTGCGCGCCCAGTAGACGTCGGTCCCCTCCTCGAACAGGACGTAGAGGAAGGACATCCCGAACATCGAGAAGCCGCGGACGTCCGTGACCTTCGGGGCGGACACGAGAGAGGTGACCAGGGGGTAGGTGATCTGGTCCTCGACGAGCGTGGGGCTGCGGCCCATCCACTCGGTGAAGACGATGACCTGCGTGTCGGACAGGTCGGGGATGGCGTCGAGCGGGACCTCCCGCATCGCGTAGTACGCCCCGGCGGCGAGCCCCATGGCCGCGAGCACCACGAAGAAGCGGTTCTTCGCGCTCCACTCGATGATTCCGCCGATCATTGCCCGTGCCCCTGGTGGCCCCCGCCCGCGGATCCTCCGCCACCCTGGATCGCCGACCTCAGCCGGCTCTCGGAATCGAGCAGGAACGCGGAGCTGGAGACGACCTCCTCGCCCTCGGCGAGCCCCTCCACGATCGCCACCTCGGCGCCGCTGCGGGTTCCCGTCCGCACCCGGCGAGGCTCGAAGCGGCCTCCACCCGTGGCCACGAACACGTGCTCCTGCTCGCCGGTCGACGCGACCGCCTCGGAAGGGACGACGACGGCATCGACGGGCGGAGCGTGGAGCGTGACCTCGGCGAACAGCCCGGGGCGGATCCTCCCATCGGTGTTCTGTAGCTCGATGCGCACTCGGGTCGTACGCGTCTGGAGGTCGGTCGTCGGGTAAAGGTAGGTGACGGTGCCCTCGACCGGGGGCGCCGCGCCTCCCTCGAGCTGGACCACCGCGTGCTGCCCGACGCTGACCCTTGGTAGATCGCGGGGGTAGACGTCGACCAACACCCAGACCGTGCTCAGGTCGCCGATCTGGTACAGCGGCGCGCCGCGGTCCACGTAGCTGCCCGGGATCGCGCTCCGGGCGATCACGGTGCCGGCGATCGGCGCCGAGATCGGCACCGCGCCCACGGGCTGGCCCGTTCGCTCGATCCGGTCTATCTGCCCGCGAGGCAGGCCAAGAAGCTCCAGCCTCTGTCGAACCGGGGCAGCGAGGTCGGCGCCCGCCAGCGCCTGGGTCGAGCCGAGCGAGCGGAGCTGCACCAGCTCGCGGCTCGCCGCCAGGACGTCCGGGCTCTCGATCGACGCGAGGAGCTGCCCGCGGCGAACTCGGTCGCCGACGGCGGCGACGCGGACGGAGCCCAGCCAGCCCGGCACTCGCGCCGTCACGTCCGCGAACCTCCGCTCGTCGGGCGCGACGGTGCCGAGGGTGCGAATCCCGCCCTCCAGCGACTTCCTGACGGCCTTCGTCGTGCGGATCCCGCTGGACTGGATCCGCTCCTCCGAGATCGTCACCGGGACGAGCCCGGCGACGCCGCCATCCGCGTTCGCGTGGTCCTCGTGCGCCGCTTCCCTCTGCTTCGGCACCAGGTCCATGCCGCAGATCGGGCACTCGCCCGGCTCGTTCTGGACGATCTGCGGGTGCATCGGGCAGGTCCACACGGTCTGGCTCTCTGCCGACGGGCCGGCCGCCGAGTCGACGATGCACTTGCCGACCGTGAAGGCCGCCACCGCGGCCACGGAGAGGATGATCACCCACCGGACGATCGCGGCCGCGCGCGTCCCGTGCGGGGCCTCTTCCTCGCCTTCGGGCATGTGCTCACCGTCGTGACCCGGCGCATGGCCGTCGGGAACGGGCTTCGTGGCATTGTCCGGCTGGATCTTCTTGGCTGGCTCGCTCATCTCGCTCTCTCCGGCGGACGACATGCGTCCGCACTCGTACCCACCGTGGTTCGGCGCACTCGGGCGCGGCGGGAGCGAGAGCTAGCGGCGAATGGAGAGGTTGAGGAGGTACGCGGGTGGATCGGGGCCCGTCGAGACGGGTGTAGGTTCCAGACCGGCCGCCGACCAGGCCGGGACCGGCGGCAGCGCCTGTCCAGGCGGTGCGACCACGGTCGAGGACGCGTCGGCCGCCGGAGGCGTGGCCACGCTGGGAACGACATCGGTGCCCGCCGGGAGCTCGTGGCACTCGCACTGTGCGGTCAAGCTCGGCTCGGCCGGCGGCTTGTGAAGCGGGCAGGGACAGTCCCGGTCGGCCGCGAGCTGGACGGCCGCCACGGCGGGCATGGCCGCGGACCAGACGGCGGCGGCCATCAGCGCCAGGGCAACCACTCGTGATCTCGGGACAGCCACGACGAAAAACTGTAGCATCGAGATCTCGGGCCGTCCACAGCGACGTACCGAAGGGCCGTCCACATGCGGTTGAACCTCCTCTCGGCGCTCCTGATTCCCGCGTCGCTACAGGGGTGTCTCTGCTCGACCTTCCTGGATCACGAGCCCTTCGAGCCCGCCGATGCGGCTCTGGCCGACACGGGGGCCGACGGGTCCCCGGGCGACGCGGCGGCGCCGGACGCCGGATGCAAGTCGGGACTCTCGCCTTGCGGCGAGGACTGCGTCTGGCTGCAGGGCGATCCGGAGCACTGCGGGGACTGCGGGACCGTCTGTGACGACGGCGAGGTCTGCAGCTCCGGTCTGTGCGCCACCGAGTGCGAGGAGCCCCTCGAGGACTGCGGCGGGGCATGCGTCGATCTCGCGACGAACGCCGAGAACTGCGGGGCGTGCGCGGCGGCGTGCCTCCCGTCGCAGGAATGCGTGAACAGCGTCTGCGCCTGTCCCGCCGGCCTGTCACCGTGCGACGCCGACTGCGTGGACCCCGCCGTCGACGCGAGGAACTGCGGGGCCTGCGGCAACGCGTGCGCGGCCGGACAGTCATGCGAGGACCTGGAGTGCGTCTGCCCGGCCGACCTGCGCATCTGTCCCGGCGGGTGCTTCGACACGGAGGTGGACGAGGGACACTGCGGGCGGTGCGAGACCGTGTGCCCTCCTGGAGCCACCTGCGTGGGCGGCGACTGCGTTTGCCCGGACGGGGAGCCGGATCTCTGCGGCAACGAGTGCGTGGACCTGGAGACCGACCGCGACCACTGCGGCGACTGCGCCATCGATTGCCAGCAGAACCTCTGCGTGGATGGCGAGTGCGCTTGTCCCGACGCGGGCCAGATGCTCTGTAACGGGGCCTGCCGTTGGGTCGAGTGGGACCCCAGGTACTGCGGCGACTGCGACACGTCCTGCGCGGCCGACGAGGCCTGCGAGAACGGCAATTGCCGCAGGTGCAACGGCCCGGCCGAAGAGCTCTGCGACGGCCGGTGCGTGGACACGAGCGACGACGACGAGAACTGCGGCGGCTGTGGGGTGACGTGCAACCAGTGGCACGAGTGCTGCGGCAGCGAGTGCAGGGATTGGTGTCCGGGCTGACCCGTCGGCCACCGGCATGAGCGAACGCGAATGAGCCCCGAATCATCTTGCGCTCATACCCCCGATCATGAGAGGAGGCCCGCATGGCAGACCAAGAGAAGAAGAAGGACCCACTCTCCGTCGGGCTGATCGTCCTCATCCTCGTCGCTCTGCTCGGGGGCCAGTACATGGTCTGGGCCACGGTCGATCAGGGCGTCGATCGGATCCTGGCGCGGCTGAGCACGGCCTCCCAGGAGAGCGCGTCCCAGCAGCGCGCCGTTCGTGACATGGTGAAGATGGTGCTGGACCACGAGAGGCGAGAAGAGGAGCGCTCCGCGGCCCCGGCTCCGACGCCTCCAGCGCCGGCTCCGGCGCCCGAGGCGCACGCCGACTGATCGCGGCGCGGCGAACCTGACGCCGCGTCAGGCAGTCGTCGAGCCGCAGGCAAGCCGTGCTAGGCTTGGGCTCCGTCGTGCTCGTCGCGAGGCTGCTCGATCGCTCGGAGGTAGTCCACGTCATCGAGGCCTGCCTCGGCGAGACGGTCTCGCTCGTGCCCCTGGAGGCGGCTCCCGAGTGGGAGGGCGCGCAGAGGATCGAGCTTCACGCACCGGATCTCGAACAGCCTCTGGTCGTGACCGCCGAGCCGGCGGGCGAGCCGGTCGCGGGCATGTTCCCGCTCCGACTGCGTCCTATCGATGACGATCAGGTCCGCGAGCTGAGGGCGTTCCTGAGAGGAAGCCTCCCGCCGCCAGTGCTCAGCGTGCCGGACGACGCTCCGGCGCTCGTCGTCGTGGGCGAGTTCGAGGGGATGGGGATGCTCGACGCTCCCGTGCGAGACCGGCCGCAGCAGCCGCCGGTCGATCCCGGCGGGGCGAAGGAGGCCGCACCCGACCTCGTGTTCAGGGCGCCCAAGTCGCCTTCGGGCGCGACCCCGATTGCTCCCGTGGCGCCGGCTCCAGCCGAGACTACCCCCCGGGCCGCTCCGGTGGCACGGGATGCCTCGATGGACGAGACCACCGCGGTCACGATCGTGGAGCCCGCCGGTCCCGAGCGAGCGAAGGTCGTCTCGGTGGAGCCGGCGAGCGCGGCCCCTGCGATGACTCCTGCCGAGGGCTCGCCCGCTCTTGGCGGGGCGCGCGAGCTCGTCCTCGACGACGAGCGCCTGGACTCGGGTCCTCTCGAGCTGGACCTCACGGCGCACGGCCAGGAGCCGGTCTTCGCGCCGGACCCGCTCGTCGGACGCATCCTCGGCGGCGGCAAGTACGAGATCCGGACGCACCTCGGCCGTGGTGGGACGGGCAACGTATACAAGGCGCGGCACGTCGCGCTCGACAAGCTGATCGCCATCAAGGTCCTGCACTCGGCCTACCAGGCCGACGTCCAGTTCGCGGCGCGTTTTCACCGGGAGGCGCTGGCGACGAGCAAGCTCGACCACCCGAACGTCATGAGGGTCCTGGACTTCGGACAGGAGCCCGACGGGCTCCTCTACATCGCGATGGAATACCTCGCGGGCCAGGACCTGCAGATCATCCTCGACACGGGCGGCCCCATGCCGCTGGCCCGCTGCGTCGAGGTCATGTCGCAGGTGTGCGCGGCGCTGTCGGCGGCGCACGATCTCGGGATCGTCCACCGCGACGTCAAGCCCGAGAACGTCGTGATCGTCCAGGGACGGGACGACGACGGCTCCGTGGTCGATGTCGTCAAGGTGTGCGACTTCGGGATCGCCAAGCTCCAGGACCGAGCCGACGGGCAAGATCAGGAGAAGCTCAAGAAGCTCACGGCCGTCGGGACCATCTGGGGAACGCCTCACTACATGTCTCCCGAGCAGGCGCGGGCGCAGCCGATCGATGCCCGATCGGACATCTACTCGTGCGGCGTCATCCTCTACGAGATGACGACCGGACGGGTGCCCTTCACGGACGACAGCGCCCTGGGCGTGGCGATGAAGCACGTGAGCGAGGTGCCCATCCCGCCAACGCGGGTGAACCCCACGGTGGATCCGAGCCTGGAGACGGTGGTCCTGAAGGCGATGCAGAAGGACCCGTCGAAGCGGCAGCAGTCGGCGCGCGAGCTGCGCGCGGAGCTCAGGGCGCTGCTCGAGCAGATGCTCGACGAGAAGACGGTGCGACGGGACGTTCCTGGTGGCGGCTTCCAGGACGCCAAGACCGAGGTCAGCCCTCCACCCCTCGACGCCGAGCGAACGTCGGTGACGAAGGTCGACTCGGCGCGGATCGTCGAAGACGATCGTCCCGCGCTCGTCGTCCTCGACGACCTGATCGATGTCGACGCTCCCGAGCAGCGACGGCCATCGTCCGCGCCTCCACCCCAGCCGGAACAGACCGCATCGGACCCGGGGCTCTCGGTCGCGCTCGACGACCCCAGCTCGGGCTTTGCCGAGCTCTTCGTCGCCCTGACGGCCGCGGTCTCCCGGACGAGCTACTACGAGCGGGGACACCCCGAGTTCGACAAGTCGCTGACGGCAGTCGTGCGATCCGTCGGGCCGGTGCTGAGAGATCGGGGCGAGACCTCCATCGCCCGGCGCGACGTTCAGCACGTCGTCCAGCTCACCGTGCAGACGGGGCTCGGCGAGACCTACGAGCTGCGCAAGCTCGTACCGGTGTCGGTCTTCGAGGCACACGGAGCGCGGATGGCGGACGTCTTCGTGCGCCGCCACATGATCGCGCTGACGCTCAAGGAGGGGATCGGCCAGGGCGAGCTCGCAGACGTGGTCGAGCTGCTCTCCGGCCCCGAGGTCGCGACCGACCAGCTCCGCGCGACCTTCCTGTCGCGGGGGCTCCGCCACGTCTCGGTGCTCTTCGCGGCGGACCTGCTCGGTCGGGAGCGGAGGCTTCCCTGGGAGGTGGATCTCTGCATCTCCCGGCTGGCCCGGGATCTCAGAGCGCTGCCGATGCTGCGCGGCGTCGACCTCGAGGGGATGAGGAAGCTGAGGACGCAGCTCATCGGCGACGTCGTCAGGACCCTGCGCGGGCCCGAGCCCGTCAGGCTCCTGCTCGCCAACGCGGACCTCGTAGGAGTGGCCGTTCGCCACGTGCCGGAGCTCGCGTCCCTCGACCTGTCGACGCTGATCGTCGCGGCCTTGCCGCACGCCCTGTGCACGCGCGTCGCGGGGCTGCTCCTCGGCGACCTCGAGAAGGAGGTGGCGTCGCACGGCTCGGAGGAGGGTGGGGGTGGGACCACGGTCGCGCGCAAGCTGGTCCACCTGTTCGGCGCCCGCTTCGTACGCGAGCGGACGGTCGACTCCGATGAGGTCCTCCGTGTCCTGCACGAGAGGGCGATCCTGTCCTTCCCGGAGCTGCCGCCCGATCTGCAGCTCTGGATCCTCGCCGAGCAGCAGGCGGAGGCCCTGGCGAAGAACCCCGAGGCCATACTGCGGTCCCTCGACACCATCTTCGACGAGGCCCGCTACGCACGCGAGGTCGCCACGCTGGATCGCGCGATGCGCGTCCTGGCCAGGCGTGGCGAGGCGGCGGCGCTCTGGGCCGTGGTCGCGCGGCTCGAGCGGCACGCGCGGGGCGCGGAGCCGTCGGACTCGACCCGCGAGGGGCTCGCGGCGAGAACGCTGCGGACGCTGCAGGACCCGGCCCTTCTCGCTCCCGTCGCCGATGCGCTCCTCACCGGAGGCATGGCCGTTCGCGACCCGGCGCGCGGGATCCTCGTGAGCGCGGGCGCCGAGGGAGCCCGCGCGCTCTGCGCGGCGAGGGAGCGAGGCAAGGCTGCCGATATCGGCAGGCCACGCTTCGTCGCGACGCTGCGCGAGCTGGGCCCGGAGGCGGTTCCCGTGATCGCCACCGTGCTGTCCGGCATCGATCCGGTGCGCCCCGACGCCGAGCCGACGCTGGCCGAGGACCTGCTCCGCGCCATGCCGGAGGTCATCGACGAGGACCTGGGCCGACTGGTCGCCCGCTTCCTCTCACATCGCGCGCCGTCCGTGCGCAGGGTCGCGACGCTCGCCCTGGCCGCACTGTGGGGTCCACGCGCGCGCCAGAGGTTGGCGACGCTCCTCGACGATCCCGACGACGGCGTGAGGGTCGCCGCGGTGGCGGGGCTGCGCCGGGTCGGCGGCGTGGACGCCGAGGTCGTCCTGCGGATCGAGAAGATCCTCTCCGGCGTCACCCCGGCGGGCGATGACCTCTGCGCGACGGCCGCGGCGGCGCTGTTCGACGTCGTTCAGGACGCGAAGCCTGGCGCCGTGGAGGTCCTGGTCAAGGCAATGGAGCCGAGGAGGGGTGGCGTCGTGTCGCGCTTCGTCGGATCCGGCAAGGGTCAGGCGAGCCCGCTGGTCGTCGAGACGATCGCGCGGGTCCTGCTCGCGATCGGGGGAAAGGACGGCCGGAGCGCGGTCGAGGGGCGCGCCGCCGGAGCGAGCGGGGCCCTTCGGTCGCGCTTGCGCGCGCTGCTCGGATCCTGAGCGTTCAGCCAACCCCGTCGTGGTATGCTGGCGCTCTTCCGCCGTGTCTCGCTCATCCGCTCTGGTGGTGGGGATAGATCTCGGGACCACGAACTCGTCCGTGGCCGCCGTCGTCGGAGGTGAACCGTCCGTCCTCGCCGATCCTCAAGGCCGGACCACGACGCCGAGCGTCGTCTCGTTCACGGATGCTAACGAGATCCTCGTCGGCCATCGCGCCAGATCCAGGCTGGTCGAAGATCCGACGAACACCATCTACTCTTCGAAGAGGCTCATCGGTCGTCCTTACTCCGACCCGGCAGTCCGCATCGCCCGCGCGGCGCTCCCGTACGAGGTCGTCTCGGGCCCCGACGGACAGGTGGCCATCCACACTCGCGGCGGCACGTACTCCGTGGCGGAGATCGCCGCCATGATCCTGCGGAAGATGGCGGCGGTCGCGCGAGCGAAGCTCGGGGATCAGCCGGTCCATGCGGTGATCACCGTCCCGGCGAACTTCAACGACGGCCAGCGCGAGTACACGAGGGTCGCGGGGCGTATCGCGGGGCTCGAGGTCCTCAGGATCGTCAACGAGCCGACCGCCGCAGCGCTGGCGTTCGGGTTCGACGGCTCGCGCGATGGTGTGATCGCGGTCTACGACTTCGGCGGCGGGACGTTCGACATCTCGGTCGTGGAGATCCGCAAGGGCGTGTACCGGGTGCTGTCGACGGCGGGCGATCCGTTCCTGGGAGGCGACGATATCGACGTGGCGCTCGCCGGGCGCCTCGCCGACCGTTTCCGCAGGGATGCGCGGATCGACCTGAGGCGCTCGCAGACCGAGTGGCAGAGGCTCCTGTTCGCCGCGGAGAAGGCCAAGATCGAGCTGGCATCCCAGGAGAAGACCGAGGTCGTGATCGAGGGCGCCGGCTTCGGGGACTCGGGCGCGCAGGACCTGCGGATGGATCTGTCCCGCACGGACCTGGCCTCGATCGCGTACACGTTCGTGGAGCGCTCGATCGACCTCACGAGGAGGGGATTGCAGGCCGCGAGGGTCGCGCCCTCCGACGTCAACGACGTGGTCCTGGTGGGCGGGACGACCCAGGTGCCCCTGGTGGCCGACGCTGTCGCCGAGTTCTTCGGAAAGAAGCCCCGGCGGGAAGTCGATCCGATGCACGCGGTCGCTCTGGGCGCGTCGATGCATGCCGCGCTGCTGACGGGCGGGACGGTCAAGCCCCAGAGGCGCTCGACTCCTGCCGCCGGGAACGCGTCGGCGCCGGGACCGGGCGGCGGCGAGCCCGCCGAGGCCTCGTCTGGGGCCGCGAGCGCAGCGGCACCCGCGGCGGTCGCCAGCGCGCTTCTCATCGACGTCCTTCCTCACTCGATCGGGATCGCGGTCGCGGGCGGCGGCGTCGAGTGGGTGCTCAAGAGCTACTCCGTCGTCCCGACCGAGGAGAAGCGTCGGTTCACGACATGGCGCGAGGGGCAACCGGAGATGCGCTTCGTCCTCATCCAGGGGGACTCTCCCCAGGCAGCCGAGAACACGAGGCTCGGCGACTTCGTCGTCTCGGGTCTGAGACCCGCGGGGGCCGGGGACGTGTCGGTAGAGGTCACGTTCGAGGTAGACGTCAACGGTATCCTCTGCGTCACCGCGACGGACCTCGACTCGGGCCGGCAGCACTCCCGACGGCTGAAGCTCTCGGGCCCGAGCGAGGCCCAGATCGCCGAGTCGAGGCAGCGGATGGGCTCCGGGGCATGAGTCGGCGAGTCCTCCTCGTTTCACCGAACAGCGTGACTCGCGCGCTGTTCCTGTCGCTGCTCGACCCTGCCGAGCATGAGGTTCAGTTCGCGGACTCCTTGGCGGGAGCGCTCGCGCTCGTCGGCCAGGACGGCCCAGACGTCGTGATCCTGCAGGCGGAGGTGGTCCGGGCCAGCCCGGACGCGCTCGACCGGCTCCGCGGCGCCTGCAGCGGTCCCGTGGGCTTCGTCCTGGCGGATCGCGGCTACTCCGACGAGCGCCGCGGCCTCGTCGACGCGAGGGCGTTCGGCGCGAGCTCCTTCGTCTGCGTTCCGCCCGATCGCTCGGCACTCGTCGAGGCGGTGACGGCGGCGGCCGGCGGCCGGCCCGTGCGGCAGTCGAGCGCGACGGGCATTCCGGCCTTCCGCGACCCCGAAGAGCCGGTCGAGGTGGACCTCGAACAGCTAGCTCGCTGGGCGGAACGGCTCCACGCGAAGCTCGAATCGCTCGACGCCTACCAGATCCTGCGCGTCCAGCCCACGGCCACCGACCGCGAGATCCAGGCCGCGTTCCGCCAGCGGGCCCTGGAGTGCCACCCCGATCTCCGACATGCGATCCCGGACGAGGAGACCCGCGAGCGTCTCTACCAGATCTTCAAGCGGGTCTCGTGGGCCTTACGGAAGGTCGGCGACCCCGCCTCCCGTAAGGAGTACGACGCGGACAGCGGGGGACGAGGTTAACAAGTTCACGAACGAGGGCGTGCCGGTCGAGCCGCTACGACCGCGGCTTGGTCGCGGGCTGCTTCGCCTTGCAGAAGACCTGGATCTGGGCAGTGAAGCCGCCCATGTCGATGTCGCGAGTGGAGGCAAGGACGAGGCCGACTCGGCGGGCGCGGGCGATGGTGCGTCGCGGCAAGGGCGACACCCAGACGAGCCTGCCTCCATCGACCAGGCTACGGCCCGCGTGATCGATGAAGCGATCGAGCAGGGGACCGACGTCGCCGCGATCGATGCGGCGGCCCATCGGAGGGTTCGTGATGATCAGGGTGACGCCGGGGACCTCGTGCTCGCCCGCGTCCGCCACCGCCAGCCTCGCGCCGTGGATGCCGGCGGCGGCCAGGTTGCGCCGGGCGACGCCGATGGCCTTCGGATCTCGGTCGGTGCCGTGGAGCGCGCGCGATCTGCCGAGCCGTGCGCGCTCGACGAGCTCGAGGCCGGATCCGACGAAGGGATCCCAGACGACGTCGTCGGGTCTGGCGCCTGCGATTCGCGCGAGCGCCGCGGCGATCGTCGGGTGCGAGGCTGCGGCGACCTGGCCTAGCCTGTAGTCGAAGCGGGGGTCGTCGAGGGCCTTGGGGACCAGCTCGACTCGAACCTCGCCGTTGGCCTCCTCGACGACGGCATCCCACGTGCTCCGCGTGGGATCGTTGACGAAGGTCGGCCGCTTCTCGGCCACACGCTGGGCCGTGCTCCAGGCGAGCGCGCGCTGGTGGCCTCCGCCGACCCAGCGGATTCCGTAGCGGATGGCGCCATCGGTCCAGGTCTCGAAGACGCGGCCCGCGGCCTCCGACGTGAGCGCCCGAACCAGCGCGTTTCCTGTCTCGCCGCGCTCCGCCGGGAGGGGAAACCCGAACCGCAACATCGTGCGGGCGCGAAACACCTCGGACAGCGGGCCGGTCAGCACGGCGAGCACGCGGTCGGGGCCATCCACGCGGGCACGGAAGCCGGGCGGGAGCTCGTCGGCGAGAATCGGCGCGAGGCCCGAGCGGCAGTGAAAGACGATCGGCACTGGCGATGGCGGCGCCCTTTCGGGGTCGATCCGCGACCGGCTCGCACGGAGGAGCGAGCGGTGGAGCTTCGTCGTTGCCCGTCCGACCACCTCGGCGAGCCCCGGCGTCTCGGGTGTTCGAGGCTCGAACCTCTTCAAGAGCTCGAGCGCCGTAGCTCCGCCGATCTTGCCCAGCGCATCGGCGATCGATCGACGCAGGTCCTCGCGGGTCTCTCTGCCCCAGGCCGCGATCAGGGCTGCCTCGACATCGACCGGCGGACCGGCCCCGCCGAGCGACGAGGGGACCTTGCCGAGCGCGATGATCGCGTTCCGGCGCGTCTTCGGGTCGGAGTCCACGAGGAGGCCTGCCAGGTCCGCCCGCAGGCTCGGGTCCGTGACGGCGAGCCGGCCGAGCAGCCTCGCGAGCCGGCCCTTGAAGGGCGGCGTCGCCTCCCGGAGCCTGGCGCGAACGGCCGGCACCGATTCCGGTCCCACCCTCGAGATCGCCCGCTCGATCGGCCCCTCCAGGGACTCGTCCTGGGCGAGCAGGTTCAGTAGCGGCTCGAGGTCGCTCCGCCGCGGCGTGAACGAGTCGGACCGAACGGCGTGGGCTAGCGAGAAGTCGGCAGGCCGTCTGGCGGTCATCGGCCGCCAGCGTACCTCGCCTAGAGGCCGCGGGATCGGCCGACCCCCGAGCGGTGTCCGGCGATGAACAGTCAGTCGTAGCTTCTAGTCTGGTGCCTTCCCTGTCCGTCCTCGACAAAACGGCGGCCCTACCTGGAGCCGGGGTCTCGAGACCTCGCGGCTCTCGCTTTCCCAAGGTACCCGTTGACTTGCGTGGCGCCGGTTGCAGCTTTCGAGGGTGCGGAGGCAGTCGCCATGCATGAGCTCTCGCGCAGCAATCCAGCGAAGGTGATCGACGCCCTCACCGAGCGATGCGCGTTCGAGCACGAGGGCGTGAAACTGTACGATGCCATCCTCCAGAAGATGAAGAGGTCGGGCGACCCGGAGGTGACGGCGATGCTCGACACCGTCCGCGAGTACCGCGACCAGGAGAAGGACCACGAGGAATGGCTCGAGGAACAGATCCGCGCCCTGGGCGGGGATCCGCATGTCTCGACCGAGAGGACCCGGTTGATCGAGACCGAGACCGAGGGAATCGAGAAGGTCGTCCTGAACGGGTCCAACAGGATCCCCGATCTGTTCCACGCGCTCCTCGCGGCGGAGCTGCAGGACAACGCGGGCTGGGACCTGCTCGTCCACCTCGCGGAGGATGCGGCCGATCACAAGGCCGAGAGGGCCTTCCGGAAGTTCCTCCACGAAGAGGAGGAGCACCTCGACTTCGTGCGCAGAGTCGTACGCGGCTACTTCGAGGACGAGATCCTGGGCCGGCCCGCGCAGACCGCGCCGATGTACGTGCTGCCTTGACAGATCGCGCGGTATGGTCTGAAAAGCCAGCGACATCGCTTGTTTGGAGAGCGGGTGCGTGTCCCCTACCGGCGCTCTCCGAGCGTGGCGGCTGGCGCCGGTCGCCTTGCGCGAGTCACGCGCGCTCCGGTGGTGACGAACGGCGCCGTGATGCCGGGGCGCAGCCTCTCCGCCTCCGGGAGAAGCTCCGAGTAGAAGACCCTGGCCACCTCGTACGCGCCTCGCCACTGGACGAAGTACGGCCCCATCATCGCGGCGCCCATGCGCCCCCGCCGGCCTGCCTGGCTCCACAGCGCGAAGTACGTGTACTCGATCGGCTCGTCGAACGGGGCGGGGGTGAGCGCGCCCTTGCGCCGGAGCGCCTCCATGATCTGGCGCGCCGGCATCGCGAACCGGCCGTTGTAGTCCTCGACGAACGCGTCGAACTGAGTGAAGTAGTTCTGCACCCACTGGTCTGCGTGGCACTGCAAGCACACGTCGACCATCGCGTCCCGCTTGTCCTCCCAGCCGGCCTGCCGGACCGAGACGACAGGCCGAAGGGTCCAGCCCAGGCGCGTGCCCACGTCGTGGGTGACTGGCTGAGAGGGCGTCGCCGACATGTGGCAGGTCGCGCAGGTCGGGGCCGCGTAGTAGTCCCGGCCCACGATCCACGTCGAGCTTCCGAGGTTCATCTCGTCATGCATCTCGCGGAAGCGGGCCCCGTGCTTGGACTCCTGGTACACGTCCATCGCCGGGGCGTGGTCGTCTCCCTGGTGGCACTTCGCGCAGGCTTCCGGCGCCCGCGCCAGCGCGAGCGAGAAGTCGTGCCGCGTATGGCAGGCGGAGCACGAGCCCTTCGAGCCATCCGGGTTGATGCGGCCGATGCCTCCGTTCGGCCAGGTGGTCGGGTCGAGCTGGCCGGCACCGGTTGCGATGACCCTGGCGCCGTGACATCCCTGGCAGCCGAGCGGCTCGGCGCCCACGAACCGCGCGACGTCGCCGTCGTTCTCGCGCATCAACGCCAGAGCGTCGGCGTGGCGGCTGCCGGTCTGCTCGCGGAACTCGCGCTGATGGCATCGGGAGCAGTCCAGTGGACTGACGATCGCCGCGATGCGCACGCCGTAGTGCACGAACGCGTCGGGGTCCCTCTGCTTCGCGCCGTGGCATGCGGCGCAGCCGATGCCGCGGGTCGCGTGCCGCGAGTCCTCCCACTGGTGGACGATCGATGGCGTCACTCGCCCATGGCAGTCGACGCAGACCCTGTCGGCGGCGGCGACCACGGGGCGGGGCCTCTCGGTCGGCCGGCGCTCGGTCGCGATCTCCCGGTAAGAGACGACGATGAGCGACAGGAGGAAGAGCAAGCCGAGGCTCGCCACGATCCAGCGCTTCGGGCCGACGGTCATCATGCGAGCGCCTCCCACAGGGTCAGGGCCACCACGGCCAGGACCGCGGCGGCTCCGAAGAGGACGGACAGCTCACGCCGCGGCGACAGGCGGCGCAGCACTACGTCGATCGCGGGCCAGACGACCATGATCGCGGCCGCGACCCCGACACCCAGGACGCCCATGCGGAGCGACGTCAGCTTCAGCCAGCGGAACGCGAAGTAGAAGTACCACTCCGGCCGGATGTGCTCCGGCGTCGCGGTGGGGCTGGCGCGTTCCCCGAGCTCCGCCGGCAGAAGGATCGCCAGGACGTTGAGCGCGATCATCAGGACGAGCGCGATCGACAGCTCGGTGAGGACGTGGTCGGGGATGAGCGGGAACGTGCGAGGCTCGCCACGCCGTGGCTCGAGCTCCGTGACGCCGTGCGCGCGGACGAGCGCGAGGTGGAGCATGGCCAGGGTGGCGATCGCGCCGGGCACGATGGCGACGTGCAGGACGAAGAAGCGAGTGAGCGTCGCGGGCCCGACCTCGGCGCCGCCACGCAGGAACCGAGCGAGCGTCCCGCCCAGGACCGGCACTGCCGCCACGAGGTTCGACGTCACGGTCGTCCCCCAGTACGAGAGCTGCTCGTAGACGAGCGAATAGCCCGTCAGTCCCGCCGTGAGCGTCGCGAACAGGAGCATGCACCCGACCACCCACGTGAGCTCCCGTGGCTTTCGGTACGCGCCCGTGAAGAAGACGCGGATCGTGTGCAGACAGACCGCTACGATCATCCCCGTGGCGGCCCACTTGTGGATGCTGCGCAGCCACCAGCCGAAGCGGACGCCCGACGTGATCTCGGCGACGGAGTCGTAGGCGCGACCGGGCTCGGGGACGTAGTAGAAGAGAAGGAGGATCCCCGTCACGATCTGGACGGCGAACAGATAGGCCGGCGTTCCGCCCAGCGCGAACCACCATCTCTTCAGGTGGCCGGGGATGGGCTCGTCGGTGACGGCGCGAAGCCGATCGACGTCGATCGGGAACCTCGTCTTCAGCCACGCGCCGATCGCGCTCATGCTCGAGGCTCCTCGATCACGCCGGCTCCTCCATCGTGAGGAAGACGAGGTCCTTGTCGATCCGGACCTCGTACCGGTCGAGCGGGCGCGGCGGGGGTCCGGCGACGACGCGGCCCTCGCGATCGAAGATCCCGTCGTGGCATGGACAGAAGAAACGCTGCTTGTTGCCCTCCCAGCGAACCCGGCAGCCGAGGTGCGTGCAGACCGTCGACAGCGCCCTGATCGTCGTCCCCTCACGGACGACCGCGACGGGGACGCCGCGCAGATCCTCCACGACGACGCTCTCCGATTCCGGCAGGTCCTCCAGCCTCGCGACGTACACCGCTCGGTGCGCCGGCCGCCGTCTAGGCGGAGTGAGGAAGCGCAGGACGAAGGCGCCCGCGGTCAGGTGGCTCACGATGAGGCTCACCCACATCACGAAGCGTCCCAGAAACGAGCGTCGACCTTGCATGGGCGAGCCGAGAGGAGGCCACCCTTGCTGGTTGCCCATTCTCGGGAATTACCTAAGAACCGCCCGCCGGCGGTGCAAGCGTGAGCCCGACGGAAACCTGCGCGTCCAGCGGCCTCGCGTTCAGCGGCGACGCAACTCGCGGATCCGATCGGCATCGCCGACGAAGACGACGTCGGCCATGGACAGGAACATCCCGGTGTCGACCACGCCGGGAATCTTCCGGATGGCCGAGTCGAGGCCGGCGGGGTCGGAGATCGGACCGAAGTCGGTGTCGACGATCGGGTTTCCGTTGTCGGTGAAATAGGTCGTGCCGGCCTGGTCCACGCGCAGGGTCGGACGGCCGCCGAGCGCGGCGAGACCGCGGACGATCGGAGCGCGCGCGAACGCGACGATCTCGATCGGGATCGGACCGCGCGAGTTGAGCTTCTCGACGAGCTTCTCGGGCGTCACGAGCACGACGAACGTCTCGGCGGCGTTCGCCACGACGCGCTCGCGCAGGAGCGCGCCGCCGAGCCCCTTGGTCAGGTCCAGGTGCGGCGTGACCTCGTCCGCTCCGTCGAAGGCGACGTCCAGCCCGTCGACCTCGTCGAGCGAGGTGACCTCGATGCCGACGGAACGGGCGAGCGCCTCGGAGCGTCGAGAGGTCGGAACGCCACGAACGCGCAGGCCCTGCCGGACCCGCTCGCCGAGCCCGCGGATGAAAGCCTCCGCGGCGCGGCCGGTGCCGAGGCCGAGCAACATGTCGGCACCGACGAGACCGAGGGCGGCGGCGGCGATGCGATCGAGATCGGCGGGCTGGGTCGCCATGGACCCGGCATCGTAGCACCGCGGTGACGTCGAGGCTGCTCAGGCTCTCAGTTGAGGGCGCGGCGGAGCTCCTCGAGCGCGGCCACGCAGGACGGCTCGTCGGGCCGGATCCGAAGCGCCTCCTCGAACTCGCGGATCGCGCTGAGCACCATTCCCTTCACGGCGTAGACGCGGCCGAGGTTCATGTACGGGAAGTGGCGTGGCTCGTAGCGCGGCGCCACCTTCGCTCGCTCGAGCCACTCGATCGCCTCGTCGTGCTTGCCGAGCGCGACGAGGTACGAACCGATGTCGTTGTAGGGATTGCCGAACGTGGGATCCACCTCGATCGCCTTCTTGCACTCGGCGATCGCCTCCTCGTATCGACTCTGGAAGCTGTAGGCCCAGCCACGGAAGGTGTACGCCTCCGCGGTCGGGTGCAGTCCGATTGACTGGGAGTACAGATCGATCGCGCGGTCCACCTGGCCCTGCATGTGGTGCCTCTGGGCCTCCTGCCAGAGCTGCAGCGCCCGCTGCTTCAGCGACGGATCACCCACGAGGCTCACGGATAGGGCTCGGACCCGGTCACGTCAAGGGTCGAGGTCACCGGCGCGACGTCGCGCGGCGATGAAGCTCGCGAGCCCGAAGCACAGAGCGAGCGCGTTCGCGGCGGAAGCTCCGCTCTTCCCGCTGGCACAGCAGCCGACCGTCCCTTCGCCATCGCCACCGCCTCCGTCCGCGTCCGCGTCCGCGTCGGTGTCGGCATCGACGCGATTGTGTCAAACGGCGGGCTCGGCCTACGAGAGTCGAACGGGAAGGACGCTCACCACTCTCCCCCGTCCGGGTCACCGCCGCCGCCGCGCAGCTCGGGAGACGGGGACAGAGGAGGTACCGGCAGATCCTCACCGTAGAACGCGCGCCGGATGCGAGCGAGCACGGCGGCCTGGCGTGCGATGTACGGGCGGATCTTCATGCCCGTGGCGAACTCGATCTCCGGAACGGATCCGAGCGATGCCGGGTTCGCGAAGGCGACGTGCAGCGTCGGCCGGCCCATCCCGGAGTCGGCGACGCGGAAGGGGATGGCCGAGAGGCGGACCGCCAGCGGCCCCGGGATGCGTCTGGCGACCGCATCGAGGACGACCTCCTTGGCCAGGTCCACGACCGGCAGGTCGAGAAGGACGCCGAATGCGTGCGCGAGATCCGAGTCGCTCACGACCCGCATGGCGAGGAGCGCGAACACGACCGTTCGGCCGGACCTGGCCGCGGCCTCGCGTGCCGCCTGGAGCTGCGCCTGGGTCACCACGCCCGATTGCAGGAGGATCCGCGCCAGATCGTCGACCCGCGAGGCGCGAGGCGCCGGCTGGACCGCGGTCGGCTGCGGCGGGGGCTGGCTTGCTCGCGGCGCCTCGACCACGGGCTGGATGTCCTCGTCCACCGTGATCGGGATGAATGGGGGTGGATCCTCGGCGACCGACTGCCAAGCGACGCCGAACGATGGCTCGGATCCGGTGCCGGTGCCCGTGCCCTGGGTGAGCGCCCGCTTGCGGACCTCGCGGCTTCGCCCGAGCTCCGTCGGGCAGTACTTCTGGAGCGTCGCTGCGAGCTCGCTGGTCGAGACGTACAGGTCGACGGCGCGGAGGTACTCGGCGAGGTCCTTCGCGAGCTCGGAGGCGCGGTCGTATCGCTGGTCGGGATCGCGCGCGAGCGCACGCTCGAGTGTCGCGGCCAGCGCGGGGAACATCGGCAGGTCGGTGCGCGGCAGCGGCCGCGGCTCGCAGTTGCGCGCGAGCTCCAGGACCCCGAGCTCGCTGTCGGCACCGTAGAGGCGGCGCGCCGCGAGGAGCTCCCAGAACAGCGCGCCGAGCGAGAAGACGTCGCTGCGCGCGTCGATTGGCCTGCCCGTGGCCTGCTCGGGCGACATGTAGCCGTACTTGCCCTTGAGCGTGCCCACCCTCGTCATCGCTTCGGACCCCACGTGGGCGATGCCGAAGTCGCAGAGCTTGACGGCGCCCTCGCACGACAGGAGCACGTTCGATGGCGAGATGTCCCGGTGAACCAGGCCGAGCGGGTCCCCCGATACCGGGTCGGCCAGACGATGTGCGTGGTCCAGCCCACGCGCGAGCTCCATGACGACGTGGCAGGCGATCTCCACGTCGAGCAGCTCGCGTGACTTGCGAAGCGCGCGGAGCAAGGCCCTCACGTCCGTCCCGTCCACGAACTCCATCGCGAGGAAGAGCTGCCCCGCCTCCTCTCCGAAATCGAGCACCTGTACGATGTTCGGGTGCACCAGGCGCGCCGTGAGCTTGGCCTCCTGGATGAACATCCGCACGAACTCGTCGTCGTCCGAGATGTGGGGCAGGATCCTCTTGACGACGACCTCCCTCTGGAAGCCGTGAGGCCCCTGCTGCTGGGCGAGGAAGATCTCCGCCATCCCGCCCCGGCCGAGCGCTCCGGTGAGCACGTACCGCCCATAGGGCATGGGAAACTGCGCGGGCAGCGGTGGCGGACCGGCCGGCATCCGATCCTCAGGATACCAGCGAAACGACAGGATTAGACAGCGCCGAGCACCGCGCGCCGCAACCGACTCCAGAGCCGCCGGCTTCCGGCGACGAGCCGCAGCTTTTCCCGGCGGGTCAACCGCTTGATCGCGTGCTCGAGCTTCCGTGCCTCGGTGCCGCTCTTGCGGCCGGAGCTCCACACCAGCTCGATCGGCAGCCGGGACCTCGTGTACCGAGCGCCCCGCCTTCCGGCACGGTGCGCCTCGAGCCGCTTCTGCAGTCGATCGGTGATGCCTGTGTACAGCGATCCGTCACCGCAGCGCAGGATGTAAACGGTCCAGTGTCTGGCGAGCATCCGAGACGGGCCTGTCAGCCGTCCTCGGGGATCTTCTCCCACCACTGGCACCACCAGGAGGCGCCCACGAGGATCCGGAGCTTGGGGTGCCAGCAGTAGGCGAGTGCCTGATCCGGGCTCAGGTAGTAGAGGCAGCCGTCGCAACGTTCGTCACCGTTGGGCCGGCCGCGGAGCACGGCGTCCTCCGCCAGGTGCCGGAGCTGGATCGAGAGCTTCTCGTCGATTTCCTTGGGCTCGGGCGTCGGGAGCTCGTCGGTCATGGGACGCCAAGGTACGTCCCGGACGAGCTTTGCGCAAAGGCTGCTTGCGGGGGCAAGCAGCAGTCTATAACATGGATACATGCAAAAAATCCAAATTCTCTTCCCGGAGCCCTTGATGCACCGTCTGCGGCGGGTCGCGAGGGAGGAAGACCAGGCGGTCTCGGAGGTCGTGAGGCGAGCGACGGAAGCCTGGCTCGAGCGCAAGCGATACCTCGACGCCGGTCGGGGCGGGCCCGTTCGCCAGCCGCCGTCGTTCCGGGGCGGCCGGGTGAAGCTGCCAGCCGCTCGGCTCCGCGAAGCCGCGTACTCGGACCGGGAGGCCAGGTGAAGAGCGCCGACACGAACGTCCTCCTCTACGCGCTGAACGAGGACTGCGTCGAGCACGAGGCCTGCCGCCCGGTGCTCGACGATCTGGCGAATGGCGGCGTCGATTGGGTCGTCGCAGATCAGGTGCTGATCGAGCTGTACCGCCTGCTGCGCAACCCGTCGGTCCTCGAACGGCCATTGACTGCCGGGAAGGCCGCCGAGGTCGTGGACTTCTTCGACCGCTGCGGCTGTCAGCGGGTCGGATACGCACACGACCTCTGGCCGCCCCTTCGCGCGGACCTGGGCAGGAGAGGGTTCGCGGCTGGCCGCTCGTTCGACGCTCAGCTCGCCCACACCCTTCGCGCGGCTGGCGTGCGCACGCTCTACACGCGCAATGTCAGGCACTTCGCGGATGCAGGCTTCGAGCGCCTCGTCGATCCGGCCGGTTCGCCGACGCTCGGGGTCCAAGAACGGCCCTAGCGCAGGATCGCGCGGAGCTCGTTCGCAATCGTGCCCTCGTCGATCCGGCCCGAATCGCCGTGGGCGCCGGCCACGATCAGCTCGCGCCACACCGCCACGGCGCGGTCGCGCATTCGATCGAGCTCGGCGGGGTCCGCGGGACGCGGGACGAGCGCTCCCTCGTCCTGTTGCATCTGGGCCGCGATCACCGCCGCGAGGCGCAAGGCGAGCGGGTCGCCGTCCAACGCGACGTCGGTGCGAACCGGCTGCAGATAGAACGCACGCGTCTCGCGAATAGCGGACTCGCGTGAGGTCAGGTGTCGAAGGAGCGCGAGAGAGCGCACGGGGTCGGGGGCCGAGGCGGGGATCCCCCAGAGCCAGCCGTCCACCAGTCCGCCTCTGCGGCCCAGCCGGAGTGGCTTGCCGGAGGAGTCGAGCGCGAAGGACACGCCACGCGGCAGCGTGGACAGGCCGAGGCTGGTCTCGCCGTCCGGGACATAGCCGACGAGGGCCGCGTCGGGGCTTCCCACGAGGAGCCTGACTCCGAGGGAGTGGGTGGTCGTCAGGTGGACGTCACCTCGCTGCATCGCCTCGTACAGGCCACGACCCGACAGGACCTCCTCGTCGCGGTACATCGATGAGTGGTACAGACCGAGCTCGCGATAGGCGGCCTCCCAGGCCACGAAGTCGATCATCTGTTGCGATGGCTCGATCGCCGGGTCGGCCTGTCCGAGGGCGCGCAGCATGTCTAGCGTGGTGCCCACGGTGCCCCAGTAGGGGTGGACCCTTCGCGCGACGCGCGGCATCGTCCTGCCTCGGTCGTCGGGCGTCCGGGCCATCGCGTAGGCGACCGCCAAGAGGTCGTACCAGTCCCACTCTTCGGGGTCGTCCTCGAGCACGAACCCATCGGGTAGCCCCTGTCCGTGCAGTCGGACGAGGTCCGCCTCGAGGCTCGCTCGGAGAGCGGGGAAAGCGGCGACGGCTGCCCTGACCGCCTCTCGTCTGTAGACGAGGACGCGCACCTCCTCCTTGCGCGGGAGGAAGAAGAGCTCGCGACCGACGATCGTCGGGTACTCGCACAGACGGATCGCCCGTGGCTCGAAGCCGGAGGTGACGGCCGACAGACCGCCCTCGAGATCGAGGTCGTCCACGAGCCGCGTGATCGATCGCACGAGCCCCGAGTCGACCAGCGCGCGAGCCACCGGCAAGGGGACCTTGACGAGATCGGTCGGCCCGGCGTCGCGCAGCGCGCGCGGAAGGTCGCCGACGTCGCGGAAGCGAACGAGACGGATTCGCTCATGCCGGAGATCGATGAAGGGCCTGACGAGGTGCCTGAGCGCCCACCCCTCCTGCTGGTCGGTCATGCGCCAGACGATGACCCACGGCGGCGCTGCACGATGCGCCGCCGGCTCGCCTGCGCCGCCGGCGAGCCAATCGGGGAGGCCCGCCAAGAGGGCGAGCGCCGCCCCGAGGACCGCCAGCGCTCCGGCCACGATCAACGCGACGGAGGACGAGCGCCTGGACGCTCTCGACGTCTGCCGCGTCCCCGGGTCCGGCGCGCGAGGCACCTCGGGACGGGGCGTCGAACCCTGGATCTTGCGGTCCGGTACGGTCGGGCCGTCGTAGCCGGTGGCGGCATCGGGGACGGGCACGAACGAGGCGTGTGCCGCGTCGATCGTCGGGGCATCGTCCGAAACCCCGGAGCGTGAGCTCTGCGCCGCGGTGCGCACGGTCGCGCGGCCCGTGAAGTGCGCCGACAGGTGCTCGCGCAGGGCGTCGGCGGAAGGCGCGAGCCCGACGCTCGCGGCGGCCGCCCGAAGCGCCGCGCCGAGCTCGGCCGCGGTCTGGAAGCGCTTGGCGCGATCGGTGGCGAGGCCCTTCATGATCACCGGCTCGAGGACGGACGGCAGGTCGGGGGCGATCCTGGTCGGAGCCAAGAAGTCGCCGAAGGCGATCCTCTGCAGGACCTCCATCTCGCTCGTGGCGTCGAAGGGACGAGAGCCAGTCAACATCTGGTAGAGGACCACCGAGAGCGAGAACAGGTCGCTGCGGGCGTCCGCGGGCTGAGCCGCCACCTGCTCGGGCGACAGGTACGGGATCTTGCCCTTGAGCGCGCCGGCGGTCGTCTGGTGCGCCGCGGTGTCGGCGCGGGCGACTCCGAGGTCGGCGATCTTAACCTCACCCGCGTACGACAAGAGGATGTTGGCGGGAGAGATGTCGCGGTGGACGATGTGGAGCGGCCGGCCGCCGTCGGTGAGGTCGTGCGCGTAGCCGAGGCCCTCGAGCACCTCGAGCACGACGAAGAGCGCGGCCTGTAGCGGCATCCTCGGTCCGTGCTTGAGCACGTAGCCGAGGTCGCGCCCGGCCACATACTCCATCGCCAGGTAGGCCACGCCGTCCACGCGGTCGTAGTCGAACATCTGCACGATGTTCGGGTGGTGAAGCAGCCCGCCGAGCCGCGCCTCGTCGGCGAAGAGCGTCTGGAAGTCGGCGTCCTCGGCGAACTGCGGCAGGATGCGCTTGAGCACGATCCTGCGGCGGAACCCCTCGGCGCCCGCCCGCACGGCGAGGAAGACCTCTGCCATCCCTCCGACCGCCAGCCGTTCTTCGAGCTCGTAGGGACCGAAGCGCATCGGTCATTCGATCGGGTCGCAGAGAGAACGGCCGATCGACGCCGCCAGCCCCTCGACGGTGTCGGTCCAGTCGGACGTGCAGATGCTGGCGAGATAGGCCGAGCCGGGCGCCTCGGCGGCGACGTCGCGAAGCACCTCGACGATCCGCCTCGGAGGGACGGCCTCGCCGAGCCCCTGCACGTCGCAGCTGCGGACGAGGTGCTCGCCGTCCACGTCGACCACGAACTGCATCTCGTCCGCGGCGAGGATCTCGTCGAAGTCCTGCGCCTCGAAGATCCCGCCGTAGGTGGCGAGCAGCTCCGGCGGGACGCCCGTGATCGCGGCGACCGTCAGCCTGTCGGGGGTCTCGCGCAGCCCCAGGAAGGCGTCCACGAACGCGCGGACGGGCGTGATCATCTCGGGATGGCGGAAGCAGCGCAGGTTCATGACCCCGAGGTCGTCGTCGTCGGGGTCGAAGATCGAGGGATCCGACGCGCTGCAGTCGTCCTCGTCGGTGACGAGCACGATGGCGACGGCGGAGTCCGGCCTGAGGAATCCCGCGTTGGCGTCCTGCCCTCGATCCACGAGCGCGCGGCGGACGGACTCGAGCTGCTGCTCGAAGCCGCAGCCTCCGGTGCCCAGGGTAGCGATGCAGCCGAAGTCCGAGGCGAGGCGGCCGCTCGGCCCCTCGAGGTAGGTCGGGTAGTCCTCGGCGCAGTTCTCCATCCGGGTGTTTCCTGCGTGGAGCAGCTCGCCGCCGTCGCCGTCGACTGGATCGTCACAGGTTCGGATGACGTAGCCGCCCGTGCCCAGGTCCGAGCTCACGACGCCCACGTGCACGTCCTCCAGAGCCTCCCAGTCGGGCCAGCCGTCGCCGTTTCGATCGGGCGGGTCGACGAGGGCGTCGATGAGCCTCGAGAAGTTCGAGGCCAGGTTCGCCTGCTCCTGCGCCATCGAGTTCGAGTCGTCGACCATGAAGAGCAGATCGAGCTTGGCGCCGCCTTCGAAGCAGTGGCGTTCTGGAAGCACCGGGCCGAGGCATACCGGACGCCCCTCGACGTCGCCGCACTCGGTGCCCTCGTCGCAGTCCGAGGGATCGGCGGCACAGCTTTGGGCACAGAGTCGCGGATCGGTCTCGGCGCAGACGGACTCGGGGCAGTCGGCGTCGGACGCGCAGATGGTCGTGCAGGTGCCCCCGGAGCGACCCGTGGGGGTGAAGCAGCTCAGGCCCACCTCGCATCCTCCGCCCACACAGGCCTCGAACCGCGCGGCAAGCTCCTGTCCCGAGTCGGCGCCCTGGGACCCGGCGTCGGTGTCGGAATAGGAGTCGTCGCCACCTGGAGCGCATCGAGCGCACGACAGCGTGGCGAGCAGCAGGAACGAGCGACCCAAGAGCGCTGATCCTACTCTTATTTCGAGCCCCCCCAAGAGCGGTCAGCTGCCCATACCGTGGTCTTGCAGGACCTCGTCGACGCACTCCTCGATCTCGCGACAGCGCAGCTCGGCGCAGGCGAGCAGCTCCTCCACCACGTCCTGCGACAGCACGCGGATTGCAGGTTCGTCGTTCTCGAGGCACTCCTCGACGCAGTCCGGCTCGGCCTCGTCGCAGTCCTCGGCGCGATCGCAGAACGTCTCGCAGAGCGCCACGTGGTACTCCTGCGCCGGGAGCTCCTCGAGCCCGTCCTCCCAGCACTCCTCGATCTCGCGGCACCGCCCCTCGAAGCAGCTCCCCAGGACCGACCAAGCCTCCGGGTTCCACCCCGCGCGGAGGTCCTCACAATTGCCCAGGCACTCCGCGACGGTTTCCCCGCCGTCCAGGATCCCGCAATCGTCAGCCCGTTCGCACATGCCCTCGCACGTCGGCCCGTCGGCGTCGCCGTCCGCGTCCGCGTCCGTGTCCGTGTCGGCGTCGGCGTCGGCGTCCGTGTCGGCGTCGGCGTCGACGTCCGTGTCGGCGTCCGTGTCGGCGTCGGCGTCGACGTCCGTGTCGGCGTCCGTGTCGGCATCGGCGTCGGCGTCCGTGTCGGCATCGGCGTCGGCGTCGGGGCTGAACGCCTTGGCGTCGTAGAAGGGAGAGGTTCGGGTCCCGCAAGCCGCGAGCGCGCATAGCAAGGCCATCCGGTACGAGGGCACCATGTCCGGAAGATACCCCTGCCGGTTGCGCCCTGACAACCCGGCCGCGTCAGCCGTTCCCGATTCCACGAGCGTTGTTCGCCGGCACGAGGCTTGCCAGCTCGCGGCGGACAGATGTGTCGGGTCGCGATGTTCGGGGCGTTGCTCATCTGGGGCTGCGAGGCCAGCCCGGTCGCACCTTCGGTGCGCGTCCTCGCGACGGAGCCCGAGGATCGAATCGTCGATGCCGCGACGACCGAGATCGGGCTTCTGTTCGTCGGGACGCGGGACGGGACGGTCGCGGCGGCCCTGGGCGACCCGGACTCGATGGGTGCGCTGACCGAGCCCGTCGAGTACAGGGCCGGGTCCTTGGGCTCGATCTCGGTGCGGCGTGAGGGCCTTCCCACGGGCGGGCACTTGCTCGCGGTCGCGTTGACGCCGGACGGCGATGGCGACGTGGTCCTCGACGAGGTTGCCTTCACCGTCGACGTGGTCGATGGTGACGACGAGACGCCGGCCTGCCTCGGTCAGTGCGCCTCGGACGGCGACTGCGGCTCCTGCCCGGTGCCCTCGACGTGCCTGAGCTTCGACGAGGGCGAGCGCCGCTGCTTCCCCTCGATCGACTGATCAGTTCTGATCCGTCTTCTGCGGGCTCGGCGCCACGGGCTCCGGCTCGTCGACGGGCTCGACGATCGTCTCGAGCTCCTTCGTGATCCGCCGCAGAGTGTCCTGCTTCAGGTGGAAGGGCATGAAAGCGCTCTTGAAGCCGGACACGATGATCTGCTTGAGGTCCCCGAGGCCGAAGCCGAGGTGCTTGTGAACGAGCCACATCTCCTTGGAGACGGTGGTGTCGGTGATGAGACGGTTATCCGTGTTGATGGTCACGCGGCACCCGAAGTCGAACAGGAACTTGATCGGGTGGGCGGCGACGTCGCGCACGGCGCCGGTCTGCACGTTCGACGAGGGGCAGCACTCGAGGGGGATGCGATGGTCGGCGACGTAGTTCAGGAGGCCCCCGTCCTCGCGAAGCCGGACGCCGTGGCCGATCCGGTGGGCGCCGCAGAAGTGGATCGCCTGGGCGATCGACGCCGGGCCGTAGGCCTCGCCCGCGTGCGCCGTGCAGTTGATGTTGTTGTTGAGGATGAGCTGGAAGGCGTCGCGGTGGTGCTTGGCAGGGTAATCGTACTCCGCACCCGCGAGGTCGAAGCCGACGACGCCCCGGTTCTTGTAGGCCACGGCCAGCTCGGCCATCTCGAGGCTCGACTGCGGGGAGATGTTCCGGATGCCGCATATGATGATGCCGCTCTCGATCCCGAAGTCGCGCTCGGCCTGCCTCAGCCCCTGGTTCACCGACTCGACGACCGTCGTGAGCCGCAGGCCCTTCGCTGTGTGGAGGATCGGCGAGTAGCGGACCTCCATGTACCGGACGTTCTCGCGGGCGGCGTCCTCGGCGAGCTCGTAGGCAGTCCGGTAGAGGGCGTCCTCGGTCTGCATGACCCTCAACGTCACGTCGAACGCCTTGAGGTAGTCGACGAGGCTCGAGCACACCTTGCCGATGTGCATCGACTCGCGCAGCTTGTCGAGATCGTTCGCCGGGAGCTGGATGCGGTCCTTCTCGGCGAGATCGAGGATCGTCTCGAGCCGTAGCGACCCGTCCAGATGGACGTGCAGATCCGTCTTTGGTAGCTTCTCCACGAACGAGATGGGCAGGGTGCGCGGCATGTCGGTGCAGTCTATCACGTGGGCCCTGTGGGCGACGCTCGTCGTCCCCGGTGTTTCCGAGGCGGCCGTCCATTTCCAGTCCGGACGCCTCGACGAGCTGCTCCGCCGCGCCGCCACCGAGGATCGCCTGGTCATGGTCGACGTCTTCGCGACCTGGTGCGGCCCGTGCCAGAAGCTCGAAGAGGAGTCGTTCGTTCACGCGGACGTCGCCCGCGAGACGGACGCGCACTTCCTGGCGCTCAGGATCGACGGCGAGCGCGGCGAGGGCCCGGAGGTCATGCGCCGCTACCACGTCGTCGGGTTCCCGACGATCCTCGTGCTCAGGCCCGACGGGACCGAGGTCGATCGCGTCTTCGGCTTCGCCGACGGCCCGGAGCTCGCGAGGGTGCTCCGGGGATACCGTGAGGGCGTCGGCACGCTGGCGACGAAGCTCGCCGAGCTGGCGGAGCATCCCGACGACCTCGCGCTGGCGACCGAAGTCGCGACGCGGTCGGTGGTGCGTGGCGACTGGACGACGGCGCGCCCGCTGGTCGACCGGGTGGTCGGCGCGGACCGGGACAATGGCCGGGGGCTTGCGTCCAAGGTGCTGTTTCACGTCGCCCGCTACCACTACCTGAGGGGCAACGAGGACTGGCTCGGCGCGATCAGGGCGTTCGAGGATCTGAGGGCGCGGTATCCAGAGTCCGAGGAGGTCAGAGGCGGCGCCTTCGCCATCGATCTGGCCAAGGCTCGCCACAGGCTCGGGCGCGACGCCGCTGCGCTGGCCGAGCTCGAGCGCCACATTGGACGCGGCCCGGACGACTCGGACCGCTACAACACGGTCGCGTTCTTCCTCTATCGGGAGCGCTGGCTCCTCGAGCGTGCCGAGGGGTTCGCGCGAGTGGGACTGGTGAAGAACCCGCAGGATGCTTCCCTGTGGGACACGTTCGCCGAGATCGTCGCGGAGCGCGGCAGGCCCGCCGAGGCCGTTCGAGCGGAGGAGCGCGCCCACGTGATCGATCCTGCCGCGCCCTACTACGGCACGCAGATCGAGCGTTTCCGGCGCGCCTCGGGCGGCCAGTGAGCGAGGCGCCGGAAGGCTGGTCCGCCGTCGTCGGTCCCGACGAGGGTGGCCGGCTGGATCGCTGGTTGGCGGGCAGGGTCCCGTCGCTCTCCCGGGCGGCGTCGATGCGCCTCATCGAGTCCGGCAGGGTCGTCGTGAACGGCAAGAAGGCGCGCAAGGCCGACCCCGTCTCGCCGGGCGACGAGGTCACCGTCCGAGGCGGTCTTCCCGAGGCGGAGTGGTCGCCGGCGCCGGATGCCGCGATGCCGCTCAGGATCGTCCACGAGGACGCCGACGTCGTCGTCGTCGACAAGCTCGCGGGGGTACCGGCTCATCCGCTCGGGCCCGACGAGACGGGCACCGTTGCGAACGCCCTCGTCGCGCGCTACCCGGAGATGGCCGGCGTCGGCTACTCGGGACGAGAGCCGGGCCTCGTGCATCGCCTCGATACCGACACGAGCGGGCTCCTCCTGTGCGCCAGGTCGCAGGCGGCGTGGACGGCGCTCCGGGACGCGCTCCGCGCGGGTGACATCCGCAAGGAGTACCGCGCGCTCGTGGGCGGCGACATCGCCAGCTCCGGTCGTATCCTCCTCGCCATCGCGCCGCACCGGAAGGACCGAAAGCGGGTCGAGGTCGTTCCCGAGGAACGCCGGCGGCGTCGCCCCGAGGCGCGAATGGCGGAGACGCGCTACGAAGTCCTCTCGAGATACGGCGAGCTCACGCTCCTCAGGGTACGCGCCGCTCCTGCCCTGAGGCATCAGATCCGCGTCCACCTCGCGGCGGTCGGTCACCCCATCGCGGGCGACACGCTGTACGGCGGTCCCCCGATCGAGGGTCTCGGCCGCCAGTTCCTTCACGCCGAGACGATCGCGTTCGTTCACCCGCGAACCAGAAAGCCCATCCGCGTCAAGTCGAAGCTCCCCGAGGATCTCGCGCGCGCGCTCGACAAGGTGCGGGGATAGGTCACTCGGCGACGCGCTCGTAGGCTCCGACGTCGAACGCCGCTCCCTGGGGCCGCGACGTGCCGGCGTAGTCGCGACCGATCCCGGTGTCCGCTCCCGAGTCGACGGCCGGGCTCGAGGCGTCGAGGCGGAAATCACCCGAAGCGACGTCGACGAAGAGAGGGTCCGCGTCGATGCAGCTCGGATCCCAGCCGGCGCAGCCGTCGGCGCCCGAGTTGAACACGAGGTTGTGATCGGCGGCGAGCTGGTCGACCGGAACGTCGCCGAGCTGCAAGTAATCCTGGTCGGTCTGGGCGTACAGGATGTTGCCCTGCAGAGTGATCCGGCCGGTTCGCTCGAGCCAGATCTGTGCCCTCGAGCCGTTCAGCCCCGGTGATCCGTTGTCGTACAGGACGTTGTTCTGGATGAGGACCGTCCCGGCCGGCTCGTTGACGCGCAACCCGGGATCGTCTGCGCCGACGAGGATGTTGTTGTACACCAGGATCGTGCCGAGGATGTTCGTGCCGCCGTCGCTCCCGCCGAGGACGATGAGGTTCAGCTCGGAGCCCGACAGGAGGTTGTCGTGGATCCGGACCTCGTCGACGATGTCGCCGCCCTGGTGGCCGAAGGCCTGGACCGGGCGCGAGCCGTGCTGGTCCTGGATCTGGTTCCACCCGAAGTCGATGTTCCGGTTGATCCCGAATCCCTGAAGGTAGAGGCCGACCCCGTTCATCTTGTCGCCTGGCTCACCGTTGTCGCGAAGGAGGTTGCCGAGGATCTCGAGCTCCTCGGTGTTCCCGGCGATCCCGATCGCGTAGGAGGCGATCCCGTCGTACAGGGAGTTGCCCACGAAGCGGTGGCCACGGCCGGCCAGCTCCACCATCCCGCCGTAGTGCGTGAAGTGCAGGTTGGCGAACACGTAGCCGGTCATCGCGCCGTCGACCCGCAGCGCCCGGCGGACGGGCTGAGGAGCTCCGAGGACCGGCGGCTCGCCAGGGTAGCCGACATAGGCGACGGGAGCGTCGGCCGTGGCCGCGGGGTGGTTGTCGGGGAACACGCAGAGGATGCAGTCCCAGCCCGTCGCCCAGGGATCGGACGCGTCGAACGTTCCGCCCTTGACGAACACAACGTCACCGGCCGCGAGATCCGACGCGGGGCGTTGCAGCGTCGCGAACGGCTCGGCACGCGTTCCGGGGTTCGCGTCGGACGCGTTGGGCGCGCCTTCTTCGACGAAGTAGATCGTCCCGCTGCGAACGGTGAAGCGAAGCGGGTTGCTCGACTTCCCCTCTTTGGTGACGACGAGGTCGCCCGACACGACCTCTGGGCCCGGCTGGACGACGATCGCGTCCAGGTTGCGCGCGGGTGCGTTGTCCTGGCCCCAGATCACGTATCTGGCCACCTCCACGCCCCCGATCGTGACCTTCGAGGTGCCGCGCTCGGCGCCGAATCCCTCTCCGAAGATCGTGACGAAGACTCCGAGGTCGTCCTCACCACCCGTCACGGGCCCGCTCGTGAGGTCGGTGAAGAGGATGGCCGCGGCCCCCGGGTCGCCTGGACGAAAGCCGCCGTCCGGGTCGCCATCGCCGTCGCCATCGCCGTCGCCGTCGGCATGCGCCCCGAGCTTCTCAGCACCGCAACCCAAGACGAGCAGCGCGAGCACCGCCAGCGCGGCGCCGAAGCTGCGACAGCTCGGGGGAGGGGCGCGTCTCATCCTGAACCGCACGGATTGTCTCGCACCTCGTCCTCGCCTTCCACCCCTGGGAACGCTGCGCACGAGCCGCGTCCGCGGGCGCCACTCGGGTGCACGGTTGCGCCCGACCTCGCCCACCGCCCGTTCCGGCGCGCTCGGTCGCGGCCGCCCGAGACTCAGCCGTCTCCGGGCCCGCTCGCAAGCGGCGGCAGGCCGCATGCGCTCGCGAGGCGGGGGTACAGCGCCCCGAACATGCCCGCCCCGACCAGTGCGCCCGCAAGGGCGGCGAGCGCGTAGATCTTTCCCTCGCCGATGCTGACGAAGATCGGTCCGGGGCACATCCCGGTGATCGACCAGCCCGCGCCGAAGAGGATGCCTCCGAGGAGGTTGCCGGGGTGGCGGGGCTTGGGCGCGACCGAGATCGGACGACCGAGGAGAGTGCGCCCGCGCTTCTTGATCAGGTAGAGCCCGGGGGCGGTGACCGCGATGGCGGTGCCGATGATCCCGAAGAGCTGGATGTCCTCGAAGAGGAACATGCGCTGGATGAAGTCGTAGTCGGCGGCGCCGCTGCGGCTGAGGAGCCACCCGAACATGGTTCCGAGCAGGAGATGGAGGATCGACATGGGGGCCCTCAGGGCGCTGCTCCGACGAGCAGGCGATAGACGATGTTCGTGACGAATGCGCCGGCGGCCATGAAGGCCAGCGTCGACACGATGCTTGACCGGTCGCCGCTCGAGATCCCGAAGATGCCGTGGCCGCTCGTGCAGCCGCCGGCGAGCCGAGTCCCGAACCCGATGAGGAGGCCGCCCGCGAACATCCACGCGAGCTTCGCCGCGGGGCTCGCGTGGATCGCGTCATCGAGCATCCCTAGCTCCCAGGTCGGCGCCCACCCTCCGCCGAGGACCGCGGAGAGGAGACCACCGAGCACGAGGCCGGCCGTGAACGGCAGACGGTAGCCCCGCGACGAGCGGATCTCGGGGCGCTGCAGGTAGGGAACGCGCAGGAGGAGCCCGCAGATGCTCTCGAAGCCAGTCGACACGCCCAATCGCTGGCCGGCGAGGAAAAGGAGAGCGAGCGTGACGAGGCCGATGCCGAGCCCGGCCACGGCCCAGTGCAACGGGGTCAGATCGTTCAGGATCATCTCGTCGGCACCAACACGGGCAAGATACCCCGCCGTGAGAGAACGGTCGAGAAACGACGGCACCGGATCGGGGACACGCACCCGGTCCGCAACACCGTAGAATCATTGCGGTCGTAGGCACAACCGCGCGATCTATCCCCATCGCCGCAGGGTCAAGCATCCTGCGGCTGACCACGGGCACGCGGTGCAAAACGCGCGGTTGTCCCCGAAAGGTCTTTGTAATCGATGGGTTGCCAACCGGGTGCGTGTCCCCCTGGCGGTCGGCTGGGTGCGTGTCACCCTGGCGGTCGGCTCGCTTGACGCCGCCGGTCGCGTTCGTGAACGATACCTGCCGTGAACGGTGGCGGCCTGCACGAGGACTACCGGCGGCCGCCGCGCAGGCCTGTCTCGAACCGGGCCTTCGGAGTCGCCATCGGCGTCGCTTGCGCGTTCTTCGCGACGTGGCCGATCGTTCGCGGTGGATCACCGAGATGGGTGCTGCTCGCGGTGGGCTCGGCCGTCGCCGCCACGGCGGTGGTGCTGCCGCGGCTGTTCGGGCCCGCCGCCGCCGCATGGTCGCGGGTCACGGGCGTCGTCGAGCGAATCGTCGGCGTCGTGGTCCTCGCGATCGCATTCTTCGTCGTCTTGACTCCGGTGGCCGTGGCCTCCCGCCTGTTCGGGCGAGACCCGCTCGGGCTTCGACGGCGGCCGGGCGCGCCGAGCTTCTGGCACAGGCGCGAAGAGACCCGCACACCTGCCGAATCGATGAAGGTCCAGTTCTGACGTGGCCGGCTTCGTCCGCGAGTTTCTCCAGTACCTGGCGGCGAACAAGAAGCTCTGGCTCTTCCCGCTCATCCTCGTGCTCCTAGTGCTGATCGGCCTCCTCGTCCTCGCCCAGACGAGCCCGGTCGCCCCGTTCATCTACACGCTGTTCTGAGCGCTCGAGCGTGCGCGTCCTGGGGATCTCGGCCTACTACCACGACAGCGCCGCGGCGCTGGTCGAGGACGGCCGGATCGTCGCCGCCGCCCAGGAGGAGCGCTTCTCGAGGAAGAAGTTCGACGCGTCCTTCCCCGCCCGGGCCATCCGTTCGGTCCTGTCCGCGTGCGGAGTCGAGCTCCGCGACGTCGACCGGGTCGTCTTCTACGAGAAGCCCTTTCTCAAGTTCGATCGGCTGCTCGAGACGTACCTGGCGCTCGCGCCGCGCGGCTTTCGCTCGTTCGGGATGGCGATGCCCCTGTGGGCGCGCGAGCGACTCTTCCAGAAGCGCCGGCTCTGCCGCGAGCTCGCCGCGATCGACGCCCGCTTCCCGTCGGAGGACCGGCTCCTGTTCGCGGAGCACCACCTCAGCCACGCGGCGAGCGCCTTCTTTCCATCGCCGTTCGAGCGCGCTGCCGTCGTCACGCTGGACGGCGTCGGCGAATGGGCGACAGGCTCCATCGGCATCGGTGACGGCAGGAGCCTGAGGATCCTCGACGAGCTGAGGTTTCCCCACTCGCTCGGGCTGCTCTACGCGGCGTTCACGCAGTACATCGGGTTCGAGGTCAACGCGGACGAGTACAAGGTGATGGGCCTGGCCCCCTACGGCGAGCCGCGTTTCGAGGGGCTCATCCTCGAGCGTCTCGTGGACCTGAAGGAAGACGGATCGTTCCGCCTCGACCTCGATTTCTTCGACTTCTGCGCTGGCCTGAGCATGACCGGGCGGCGCTTTCACGACCTGTTCGGCGGCCCGCCGCGCTCGCCCTTCGAGCCCATCGAGCGCATCCACATGGACCTGGCGGCGTCGGTCCAGCGCGTGACCGAGGAGGTCGTCCTAAGGATCGCGCGCACGGCCGCCGCGCGGACGGGGATGAAGGACCTCTGCCTCGCCGGCGGCGTGGCTCTCAACTGCGTTGCGAATGGACGGCTGCTCCGCGAGGGCCCGTTCGATCGGCTCTGGATCCAACCCGCCGCCGGCGACGCGGGAGGCGCGCTCGGGGCAGCTCTGTACGCAACCCACGCGCTGCTGGACGAGCCCCGCTCCCTCACCGGCGGCGACGCGATGCAGGGCGCCTTCCTCGGTGATTCGTTCTCCGAGGACGAGATCCAGCGCACCCTGTCGGCTCGCGGCGTCTCGTTCGCCCTCCATGACGAGGAGGATCTCCTGCGGCACACGGTGGACGCGCTCATCGACGGTCAGGCGGTCGGCTGGTTCCAAGGACGGATGGAGTTCGGTCCGAGGGCGCTGGGCGCGAGGTCCATCCTCGCCGACCCGCGGAGGCCCGAGATGCAGTCGGTCCTGAACCTCAAGGTGAAGTTCCGCGAGTCGTTCCGCCCCTTCGCGCCGGCGGTGCTCCGCGAGGAGGTCTCCCGCTGGTTCGACCTCGACCGCGAGAGCCCCTACATGCTGCTCGTATCCAAGGTCGCCGATCCGCACCGCCGGCCGCTGACCGGCGAGGAGGCGTCAATCGTCGGGTTCGATCGACAGCGCGTCGTGCGCTCGACGATCCCCGCGGTCACCCACGTCGACGACACGGCGAGGATCCAGACGGTCGACCCCGCGACCAACCCGCTCTTCCACCGACTGCTCCGTGCGTTCTTCGCCCGCACGGGCTGCCCGGTCCTCGTCAACACGAGCTTCAACGTCCGCGACGAGCCGATCGTCTGCACCCCCGGCGATGCACTCTCGTGCTTCCAGAAGACCGAGATCGACGTCCTCGTCATCGGTCGCGCGATCGTCAGGAAGAGGTGATCCCGATCCCGGTGGACCTCATGATCAGGCGCAGGACCGCGAACGGATCGGCCGCGAGGTCTAGATAAGCCTGGTTCGCCAGCGAGCAGGAGCAGCGGTCGTCCGCGATCCGGCGGCGAACGCTGCGCGCGCGCTCGCCGTGCCAGACGGTCGGAAAGTCGTAGTCGGCCTCCGCCAGCCGTCCGAGCGACTCGCCCCGAACGCCGCAAGCCAGCACCTCGCCGTCGGGCGCGACGAACGCCGACGCGGTCGCCGCGAGGCAGGCGCGGCCGCCCTTCCTGCCGCCGAGCTCGTGCTCGACCCGGCGGTAGTAGTCGTCCCTCAGCGTCGCGATGAGCCGCGCCAGCGCGGTCGTTCGGCGCGAGCGTAGCCGGTCCCGCAGATGGGCCCTGGCGCGACTCCACTCGGCATGCGAGGGCGCGAGGCCCGCCCCGGCCATCCCGAGCTCCATCCGGTCCTGCGCGATCTCGACGACGTACGACTCGGGCTCGAGCGCGAGGAGCCCGTCGCACACCTCGGGGAAGCGCGCCGCGTTGAACCGCGAGACCACCGTGTTGATCCCGATCGTCAGGTTTCGCGCCCCGATGGTGCGAAGGGCGCGGAGCGTCTCGATCGCGAGGTCGAAGCTTCCCGGGAGACCGCGGAGCTCGTCGTGCCTCGGCCCGATCTCGTCGAGCGACACGTTCGCGACGAAGTGCACCGACGGCCACCGAGCGGCCAATCTGCCGACCACGTCCTTCACCCTGTCGGGAAAGGAGCCGTTGGTCGGGAGGGTCACCAGGCGGGGGCGAATGCCGCGGACCAGCGCGTCGACCAGATCCGCGAGGTCCCTGCGAACGAGAGGCTCGCCGCCGGTCAAGGTCAGCCAGAAGCCTCGCTGGCGGATGGAGCGGGCGATCCGGTCGTACTCGTCCACGCCGAGCTGGCCGACCGCACGATCGTAGGAGCGGCACGTCCGGCAACGCGCGTTGCAGGCGGTGACGACACTGAAGGTGTAGCTGGCCGGCAGAAGCGGGCCGTCGCCGAAGAAGCGCTGCACGCGATAGAGCGGGAGATGGAGCGGAGTGCCGATCAGGCGCACAGCCCGTTCGTGCTGCAAGTCATCGGCGTGTCGCACTTGTCATCGCCGCCTTCGCAGAGGCCCCAAGTCCCCCACAGGCACGTCCCCGTGCAGGACCTCTCTTGCGTGCCGCACTCCGTGCAGTCCGCGACCTCGGGGCCCGCGGCGGGATCGCACTGCGACGAACGCTCGCATGCCGCCCAGTCGGCCCAGAGGCATTCGGCGCCGCACGACCGCCCCCTCGTGGAGCAGTCCCCGCACGCCTCGACCTGCTCCGAGCCGGGCTCGCAGGCGCCCTGGCCGTCGCAGGGACCCGGGTCGCGGGCCCATACCCCGTCGGCGGTGCAGCTCCGATTCGCCGTCCCGCAGCGCCCGCACGGCTCTCGCCGCGCCGATCCGGGTGGATCGCAGCTGCACTCCTCGGGTGAGGTGCAGTCCGACCACGCCCCGTTCTGGCAGACGGTCACTCCGTTCCCGCAGCGATTCGCGCAGGGCCGCGTCGTCCCCGGGATGATCTGCGGGTCCCTGTCGTCGCAGTCCGCCCCCGCGCCGAAGGTGTCGCCGTCCTCGTCGAGCCTCGGCGCGACGCAGCTCCCCCGGCTGCAGACCCACCCCACCTGGCAGCCGACGTTCGCGCAAGCGTCGTCTTGAACGCATACCCCTTCCACGCACGAGTGCCCCGGCGCACATACCACCACGTCGCATGGGCTGCCGCCGATCGGAGTCCCGCCGAAGCTGCCGGACCCGCACGACAGCGCGAGGAGCCCGAGGGCCGGGAGCGCCAGATGCCGCACTTCACGACGAGCGTACCTCAAGCCGCCTGGCGTTGTCAGGCCCCGGAGCGAGCTGTCACCTGTCGAGTGACAGATTGCGAAGAAACCTCGTGCCGGCACCGTGTTGACCTCGCGAGGGCGATGCTGGCAAGGTGGCACCTCGTGGCCGCGCCCCGCGCCGCTCTGTTCCGGCACCGCACCTGCACTGGAACGCTCGTCGCCGACGAGGCCGATCCGGGACGCTCGAGGAGCCGGATCGGAACCCTGCTGTGGGAGCTCCGCCAGCACCGCCATGCGCTGCGGGTCCTCGTCGCCATGCAGTACCGCTCGACGCACCGCGCGCAGGCTCTCGGGGTCTTCTGGCCGATCGCAAACCCTCTCATCCTGACGGCGGTCGTCTCCGTCGTCTTCGGGCGCCTCTTCCCTCAGGCGCGCGAGGGCTATCCGGTGTTCCTCCTCATCGGCCTCGTCCTGTGGAACTTCCTCTCCCACGCCTGGCTCGAGGCGACCGACTGCCTCATGCGCTACTCCGAGATCGTCAAGCGAACCGAGCTTCCCCCTTACCTCGTCATCGTGGCGACGATCCTGTCGAACGGCATCTCGCTCGGGTTCAGCTCGCTCGGCATGCTGCCCTTGCTCGTCTTCTACCCCGATTCCTTCCATCTCTCGGCCGCGCTCTTCCTGCTCCCACTGATCGTCGTCCTCGTCTGCCTCCTCGGCCTCGCCCTGTCGCTCGCCTCCGCGCCTCTCAACGTCCTGTACCGCGACGTCGGCTATCTCGTGGGCTCGCTCCTCTTGATGGTCTTCTGGCTCACGCCCATCGTGTACCCGGTGGAAGCGGTCTCGGATCGGGTCCGCGGGATACTGTTCCTGAACCCGATGACCGGTCTCATCGAGTGCGTGCGCGACATCGTGATGGACGGCGAGGCTCCACCTGCGAGAGCGCTCGCCCTGAGCGTCGCGACGACGCTCGCGCTGTTCGTGGCCGGCGCCCTCACCTATCGGAGGTTCGCGTCTCGAATCGCCGACCATGTCTAGCCCGGACCTCGTCCTTCGGTTCGACTCGGTCTCGAAGCAGTACGTGAGGCGCAACGTCAGGCCGTTCCTCGTCGCGGGCAAGTGGGGGCAGGGACGCGAGGCGAACGGCGACGAGGCCTTCTGGGCGGTCGACGCCATCGATCTGCAGATCCCGGCGTCCCAGTCCGTCGCGATCCTGGGGGAGAACGGGAGCGGCAAGAGCACGCTCCTCTCCCTCGCGACCGGCTCGATCCTGCCGACCCGGGGCGTCGTCTCGGTCCGGGGGCGGCTGGCGCCCCTGCTCGCCCTGGGCGTGGGCTTCCAGCCCGACATGACCGCGCCGGAGAATGCGTTCGCCAGCGCGAGCTTGCTCGGCCTCGACCGCGACCAGGGCTCGAGCCGGCTGCGGCCGATCCTCGACTTCGCGGACCTCGGCGGCTTCGAGAACGCTCCGCTGCGGACCTACTCCGCGGGCATGGTCGCGCGGCTCGCGTTCGCCGTGGTGATGCACGTGGACGCGGATCTGCTGCTCATAGACGAGGTGCTGTCCGTCGGGGACGGCGCGTTCCAGCGCAAGTGCCTGCGCCGCATCGAGGAGCTGCAACAGGCCGGGACCTCGATCCTCCTCGCGTCGCACGACCTCGACGCCGTTCGGCGGGCATGCACGCGCGCGATCTGGCTGAGGAGCGGCAGGATCGAGGTCGATGCGCCCGTAGAGGAGTGCGTCGCGAGGTACCGCAGCTACCTCGACGAGCTGTCATGAGCCGCTGGGCGCTCGTCGTGGCGATCGTGGCGACCGTCCCGTACGCGGGCACGCTGGGCTTCGACTTCACCTACGACGACGATTCGCACATCGTCCAGAATCGGTTCCTGAACGAGGCGCGGGGACCTTCCGAGCTCGCGCCCTCTCGCTACTTCCGCGAGGCGTTCCCGGATCAAGGCCGTCCCGTCCTGGTGCTCACCCACCTGGTGGACCGGGCGCTGTCCGGCGGTTCGCCGGTCGGATACCACCTGCAGAGCGTCCTCTGGCACGCCATCTGCTCGCTCTTCGCGTTCCTCTTGCTCCGCGAGCTGTCGGGCTCGGTCGAGGTCGCGGGTGTGGCCGCGGCGCTCTTTGCGGCACATCCGATCCACGTGGAGGCCGTCGCCAACGCGTCGAACCGCGAGGACCCGCTCTCGATGGCCTTCGTCCTCGCGCTGGTCCTCGTCGCCGGCCGTTGGCTGTCCACCGGTCGCAAGCGCTGGCTCGTCGGTGCGGCGATCTCCGCCGCGCTCGCGATCTTCTCGAAGGAGGGCGCCCTCGTCGCGCCGCTCCTCCTCGCGCTGTGCGTCGTTTGCTTTCCGTCGTTCGCGCCGCGCGCGGAGAAGAAGCGCGTGCTCGCCCTCGGGCTCGTCCTCATCCTCGTGTTCGGTGCATGGACGGCGTTTCAGGCCCGCCTCGGCTTTCCGTCGCTCTCACCGCTCTCCGGCGGAGCTGGCCTCGAGATCGCCGGGGACTCCGCCGCCGGGAAGCGTCACCCGCTCTTCGCGGCGGCGGGCTTCTTCCAGCCGGCGAGCTCGGAGCCTGCGCGCCCGGCGCGGAGCCTGTACGGCGAGGTCCGAGTCCATCATGCGGCGTCGGTCCTGGCCTTCTACGCGGTGAAGCTCGTGGTCCCCTGGCCGCTTTCGGCCGAGTACGACTTCGCGCCGTTCCGCGAGCCCTCCGCGGTTCTTGCGGGCGCCGTGGTCATCCTGGCCCTCGGCTGGCTCACGGTCCGGACATTCAGGAAGCGCCGCGCGGTGACCTTCGGGCTCGGATGGTTCTGGATCGGAGTCTTGCCCGTCTCCGCCGTGCCGCTGCTCCTGAATCCCGTCGCCGACCGCTACTCGTACCTGGCTTCGCTCGGCGCCTGCTGGCTCGGGGGCTGGGCGCTCGGCGATTGGATCCCCTCGCTGGACCGTCCCGACGCCCGGCGGCTGGCGCGTATCGCTACGGTGACACTCGTCGGGCTCTTCGCCGCCATGACCTGGCAACGGACGGCCGTGTGGCGAGACGACGTCGCTCTGTGGGAGGACGCGGTGCTTCACGCTCCCGGATCGGCACGAGCCCATCAGAACCTGGGGGCGGCGTACCTGGGCGTGCAGCGCCTGGCCGAGGCGGAGCGCGAGCTGCTCCGGGCCTACCGCCTCGCGCCTGCCTGGACCGCGATCCAGTGGAACCTGGGCAAGCTCGCCGAGCGAACGGGCCGCCCGAGGGAAGCGGAGCGGTGGTATCGCAAGGCCGTCGAGACGCCGCACGTGGTCGGGGAGCTCGGGCTCCGCGAGCGCGCGCTTCGGTCGCTTGCCGACGTGCTCGCGACGTCCGGGCGATGGTCTGACCTCGACAGGGCCCTGGACGAGGCCGAGGAGCGCTTGCCGCAGTCGGCGACGGTGCACCTGCTGCGCGGAAGACTGCGCCTCGCGACCGGCCGCCCTCGCGAAGCGCTCGTCGAGCTACGCGAGGCGTCCCGGCTGGGCTCGACGGATCGGAGCCTGCATGGTCTCTGGGCACGCGCCGCGCTCGACGCGGGTGAGCTCGCCGAGGCCGAGCGCGAGGCAAGGAGGTTCGCGACCCAGTCGCCGAGCGACCCGAGAGGACGCGCGCTGCTGCGGGAGATCGCAGAGAAGCGTCGGGGCCGCGAGTAGGGGGATCAGCCTCCGCAGGGGACGATGCGGGGGGCCTCGAAGCGCGCCCAGTCCCAGTTGTCGGTCGGCCCCGGACGGGTGCGCAGGCGCAGCTCGACCGGGCGATCGCAGAAGCGGGCTGGAATCGGCCGCCAGACGTCGAGAGTCTGCCGGTCGGGAGCGAGCACCTCGCGGATGATGGTCCGGGACTCGGACCGAGATGCCAGCTCGACCTCGAAGATCACGCCGTCTCCCCTGGCGGAGGTGAGCATCAGCCCTGCCGCGAAGCACGACCTCGGCGGCAGGGTGATCGGAAAGACGGCCTGGGCGGGCCTTTGCCGCGCCATGCTGGGGTGCAGGAACAGCCCATGCCCGTCCTCGGCGCGCGCGCGCCCGACCGCGTTCTCGATCCAGCCGCTGCGGGCCCTGAGCCGAGCGACCAGATCGATCGGGCCGCCCCCCGAAGCCGGCGTAGGGCCGTTCTCACGAGCGAGCAGCAGCAACAGGGAGACCAGGACCATCGCGGGGGCCGCCACGAGGATCTTGTGCTGCGCCAGGAAACGCCCGAGCTCGCTCGCCGCCAGGCTCATGGCTGCGGGCCGGCGGACCGCGCGAGCCCGTGGACGATGGTCGCGGCGATGCGCTGCGCCAGGATGTCGCATCCTGCCTGGTTCAGGTGGCAGCAGGTGTCGGAGTACATGGTCCGCGTTTCTTCGGCGAAGATGCCCGTCAGATCCTCGAAGGGGAACCCCGAGGCGGCCAGCTTGCGCCCCTCGACGATCAGGAGCGGGTAGCCTCGCCGCGCCGGCGGGCCGTAGCTCGCGTCGCCCATGTCGTAGGCGCGGTGTCGCTCCTCGTCGCTGAGCGGCTTCGAGCCCTCCACGTACTGGTTGGGCTGGAGGAAGTGGAAGTACGGGGCGCCCCTGGCCCGCGCGAGCGCCTCCATGCTCTGCGAGCCCCGCACCCACAGCTCGGCGCTTCGCCGGAAGACCTCGTCGCTCGTCGGCGGGCGCTGGTCCCGCGGCCCCGCCTGCAGGAAGCGACCCGTCCGGGCCGTCCCGAGCAGGCGCTGGTGACGGCCGACGCTCGCGGAGATCCGCCGGTCGATCAAGAACCAGAGGACGTTCGGCGTCACGAGGTGCCGGAGGAACGACTCGCGTGCGAACCGGGCAAGATCCCTCCTCGTCGACCGCATCGTGGCGATCGTTCCGATCTCGCGAACGACCTGCGTCTCGTGAAGGCCGACGGTCCGCAGGTACCACCCGGGCGGATACGCGAAGAAGACTCCTCTGGGCAGGTTCTCGACGACCGGGAGCGTGATCTCGTTGAAGCCGTCGAGGTTGATGACGACGTCGAACCGCGCGCCGAGCATCTGCAGGTATGCGAGCGCCAGGGCCTGCTGCGGTTGCTTGTACCCGGGGAGCGCCCCGCTCACGATGGAGATGCGGCGGCCGGCGAAAGCGGGCGCCCGCGAGAGACCCTCGGCCAGAGTCGGGCTCGCGCGGTCCACGAGCTGCTCGGCGACCGAGCCGCCGAACACCCCGACGACGATCGTCTCCCGGGGCGCGGCGAACGCGGCGTCGATCCGGGGGAATCCCTGGGCGTGCACGCGGCGCCGCGCCCGCGCCGGGTCGACGACGTATCCGAGGTACGGGTGAATCACCTGGGCGGTCAGGGTCTCGTCGCCAGTCACTCCGGGAGCCGGCTCGACCTCGTCCACTTCCTGCAAGATCCTCGACCGGTGCGCGTCGACGGCGGAGAAGGAGAAACCTTCGCCCGCCGCCCATCGATAGACGGCGAGGGACGCGAGCTCGCAGAGCCCGGCGGCGACGAGGAACAGGATGGCCCAGTACGAGAGCTTCCTTCGCAGCGGAGGCGGCAAGCGGCCGGTCTCGTCGGTCATTGCTCCGTCCTCCGATCGAGGCCGACCGTGGCTTGCAGGGAACCGACGCCGACCCACAGGAGCCCCAGGGCGGCGGTCGCGAAGAAGGAGGCATAGACGACGTAGCCGCGCATGAAGGCCGAGAGGGCGAAGAAGGCGTGAGCCAGCCCGAGGACGACCTCGACGAGCGAGAACGGATCGAGCCTCGAGCGGTAGATGGGGCCCGTCGCGCTCGGGCCGGAGCCGTGCTTCGGAGTCCGGACGAACTCGCCGCCCGAGAAGAGGAGCCCCTGGATCAAGCTGACCGTGTACAGCGGGGCGAGGCCGAGCGCGAGCGGGACGACGAGCGGGGCGTAAAGGACCCTCGTGGCGTTGCCGCCGACCCGGCGAACGGCGAGCCCGTAGTAGACGATGATCGCCGCGAGGACGACGCCGACCGTCGCCACGTTCGCCGGGACTCCGTAGTCGAACAGGGTCGGCATCCCGTAGAGCGTCGTGAACGGGGTCGTGACGAGCAAGGCGCAGAGGAGCGGGTCGATCACGTGGCGACCGAGGTGCAGGAGCATGAGCAGCCTGGCGCGAGCGGGCGCGCCGGAGCGCAGGATCCGAGGGAAGAGCGACCTGAGGAGCTGCGCGGTGCCGCGTGCCCATCGCCGCTGCTGCGACCGGAAGGCCGCCATGTCCTCCGGGACCTCCGTCGGAACGGCGCGCTCGGGTCTGTGCAACAGCTTCCATCCGCCGAGGTAGGCGCGCAGGGCCATGTCGGCGTCCTCGGCGAGTATCTCGCCGCGCCAGGGCCCTGTCTCGTCGAGGCACCGCCGGCGCCACACGCCGCTCGTCCCGTTGAACTGGAAGGGCATCCCCGACGAGCTCCTGGCGTGCTGGTCGACGGCGAACAGCCCGTCGAGGATGAGCGTCTGCAGCCGCGTCAACACGGATCGGTCGCCGTTCAGGAACGACCAGCGGACCTGCACGAGGCCCACGGTGGGATCGGCGAACTCGGGCACGACCCAGCGCAGGAAATCGGGGGGAGGCACGCAGTCGGCGTCGAACATCGCGACGAGCTCGCCCCGCGCGACGGCGAGGCCCGCGTTCAGCGCGCCGGCCTTGTATCCGTCCGGTCGATCCCTGGTCAACAGGCGGATCGGCAGCCCCTTTGCGGACAGCTCGCCGACCAGCCGCTCGAGCAGGGGCCGGGTCCCGTCGTCCGAGTCGTCGAGCACCTGGATCTCGAGGCGGCTGGGCGGGTAGTCCATGCCGCAGGTCGCGCGCACGACCCTCTCCGCGACGTAGTACTCGTTCCTGATGGGAAGCTGCACGGTGACGACGGGAAGGTCCTCCGTCGCGGGCGGCAGAGAGGCGGCGGTCGGCCAGCCGGCCTTGACCACCCTGTAGCTCGCGCGCGCGAGATGGTGCGCCAGCGCGAGAAGGACGACTCGAAGGAGGATCCGCAGGGCCTCGAAAGCGACGAGGAGTGTCGGCTTCATCGCCCGCCGCCCCGCCGCTCGGCGAGAAGACCGAGCCTGAGCGCCATCGCCGCGCCAACGGTGCGCGGATGGAGCTGCCGGTGAACGTCGGCCCGAGCGCGCGCGCCCAGGGCGGCGGCGCTCGCAGGATTGTTCACCAGGAACCGCATGAGCTCCGCGGCTCGGTCGAGGATCGGATGAGCCCACGAGCTTCCCTTGGCGTAGGGGCCGTGGTCCTCCTCGAGGGGCCGGAGCTCGAACGGCACGGTCAGCGTGTTCGCCTGGTTCTGGAAGTCGACGTTTCCGCCGTACTCCGTGGCGATCACCGGCTTGCCGAACGACATCGCCTCCGCCAGGGTCATTCCGAAGCCCTCGGAGCGATGGAGCGACACGTATGCGTCGCAGAGGTCGTACAGACCGAGCGTTCGTTCGCTTCCGAGGACCTCGTCGATGACGCGAACGTTCGCGCCGCGGATCGCGCGAGCCAGCCGGCCGGCGTTCGCTCGGTCGTGCTCGGAGTGGCTCGTCTTGATGAGGAGCCAGACCCCTGCCTCTCGCGGGAACGCTCGCCGGAACGCCTCGACGAGCCCGAGGGGGTTCTTGCGCTCGAAGACGCTGTAGTAGTCGAACATGAAGAGGAAGACGAAGGCCCCGTCCGGTATGCCGAGGTCGGCGCGACGCCACTTCGGGACGGCGCCCCGATCCACGTCGATCGAGTGGGGAAACCGCAGAACGGGCACCGGCGAGCTGCGCGAGATGGCCTCCTGCGCGAAGCGGCTGGGCGTCCAGATCTCGTCGAAGTACTCGAAGCACGAGCGCCACCGGGAGGGGAAGTCCTCGAGCTCCCAGACCCAGAAGCCGATGTTCGTGCGCCCCTCGAACCAGTCGGCGGACTTGCCGCCCACGAAGACGTGCGTCTGATCGGCGTTCACGTGAACGAGATTGAACGCGAACACCTCGGACCCCGGCGGCGCCTGCACGACGATCGGATTCGTCGACCCGCAGGTGTCGGCGAAGTCGCAGACGACGTGCGGGACCGCCGCCGCGACGAGGCTCCTTACGTCCGAGCGAACCGCCTCGCCCACGCCCTTCTCCGAGGCGAAGTAGCCGGCCACGTTCACACCGAAGGGGCGCGGGCGTGCGCCTGGCGGGTCGGTGACGCGCGATCGCGGCGAGCTCGGTGTGCCGGCGATCCTCTGGAGCGCGCTCACCGCCCCTCGGGCGACGTCGGCGGCGCTGCGCGCGCGCTCGAGCCATGCGCGCGGTCCACCTCCGGAGCTGCCCCGTGGTCGTCCCATCCCGTCGTGGCGCATGGCCGGCGGCATTCTACCTGCCGGGGGCCCGCTTGCGATCGTCGGGTTCGATGCGTACGGCTGAGATCGCCGAGCGCAACCGGCCATGCATCAATCCGGACGGCGAAATCGAACCCTGGTGGCGATCCTGCTGGCCCTTTCCGCCGGCACCGGCTGTTCTGCAAGCATCCGGCAGCTCGCTCGCGAGGCGGGCAGGGGCACGGCCGAGGGCGCGCTCGGCCGTGCGGACTCGAAGGCGGCACGGGCCATCAGACGTGAAGCCGAGCTGCTCGCCGAGTCGATCGCGCAGGCCACGATGGCCGGCATGGCGAAGGGGATCGACCGGGAGCTCGGCCCGGCAGTCGAGCGGATGCTGCGCGAGCACGTGCGAGCGGCGATCGAGGACTCGCTCGACGACAAGATGAACCAGACACTCGGCAGGACGGCTCGCGTGATTGGACGGGAGGCCACCATCGGTCAGATGGCGGCCCTGCGGGCCACGAGGGTCGCCGAGACCGCGAAGAGAGGGATCCAGCTGGGAGAGGTCATCGCGGGCGTGCTCGCGCTGATTCTCGTCGCGCTCATCGCCTGGACCGTGCGATCGACCCTGCGCGTGCGCCGCGAGCGAGCCGAGATGCAGCGCCAGGCGTCGGCAATACGGCTGGTCGCGGAGGCCATCCGATCGGCCGAGGACAGGGAGTGGGCGCCCGAGCTGCGCGAGGTGCTGAAGGAGACCCTGCACGATCGGGCGGAGGCGGAGCTCTTCTGGGAGCTCCTGAGCGCCAGGACGGACGGCGCGATTCGCCGCCACGTCGCGCGGACGGCGGAAGAGCCCCGCCCGCCGACGGAGCACTGACCCTCCGCCGGCCGGCCTTGGGCGGTGTCGAAGGCCCTGCTAGACTGTTCGTCGATGGCCAGGCGAAGCAAGGCGGGAAGTGGCAACGGAGACGGAGGCGAGGGGGCCACGGTCACCCTCCTCGAGGCAATACGCGAGCAGCTCGTCGGCATGCGCGGCGAGATCACCGCGATGCGCCACGAGATGTCGGACGGCTTTCGCCTCGTCTCGGACCGGATCGACAACGTGCTCGTCGGCCCGTTAGCCTCGTACGGGTCGGAGGTTGCTGCTGACGTCTCGTCGGGGCCAAGGGGCCAAGGCGCGAAAAGTCGCTTTCCGGGCTAGTCGCTGATGGGTGCAGTTCCCAGTTTGCAGGTGGAAACGAGGCGGAACAGCCGTGCGCAGGGGGTGATATTCGTGGTCGTGGACGTGATCGTGGACGTGGTCGGCTTCTCAGCGGCACATTTTCGACAGCATGCTGACGATCCGCTCGAGTAACGTTCGGGCTTCTTCGATCCGGTCGCCGCGGCCGAGACCGAGTACACGGCAGGCATCGAGGATCGCGGCGCACTCAATCGCGGAGCCTCGGGCGATCGCGTGGTGCCGTCGTAGGTCGCTCTGGCCGGTGCGGCCAGAACCCTCCGCGATGTCGAGCGGAACCGACAAGGAGGCTCGCTTGAGCTGATCGGCGAGTGCCGCGTGCCCACTCGGCAGCGTGCCGACCATGGTCGAGGCCTGAGCGGGGAACTGGATCGCGCACTTGTACACGTCGAGGTTCTCGAAGCTGAACATGGCTGGCCTCCCGAAGGAGCCGGCAGTGCTGGCAACGTTGCTGAGAAGCCGTCCACGTCCACGTCTACGACCACGTCCACGAACAGATCGGAGCCGTTGTGTAAGGTGGGATCTGCACCCATCGCTGATGGCTAACTGCTAACGGTTATGGTCGAGCCCCCTGTACCCCCTCTCGATCGGACGCGCCGGCGCGAGGGCGCCCAGGTACGGATCGGGGCCGAGCCTGTCGAGCCATCGCTTCCTGAGCAGCCGATCGTCGGCCGCCGGCTGCTTTCCGCGGCCGCGGGTCGCGGACTCGTGGTGGTACAGCACGGCGTGCGGCGTGTACACGATCCTGAGGCCCCGCTTTCGCAGCCGCAGGCAGAGGTCGACGTCGTTGTAGGCGACGGCGAACTTCTCGTCGAGGCCGTCGACAGACAGGTAGACCTCGCGGCGCAGCATCATGCAGGCCGCGGTGACGGCGAGGAAGTTCTTGACCAGGTCGGGGAACGGGTCCTGGCCCGCGGTTCGCGCCCAGTCCTGCGCGTACACGAACCCCTTGTCGCCCAGCACGATCCCGGCGTGCTGCAGGGTCCCGTCGCGGTGAAGGAGCTTGGCTCCGACCGCGCCGACCTCGGGGCGCTGCGCGTGCTCCAGCAAGGCTTCGATCCAGTCGGGTGTGATCACCTCGACGTCGTTGTTCATCAGCACGACGAAGTCGCCCCTGGCGTGGCGGATCGCCTTGTTGTGCAGCCTCGAGTAGTTGAACGGCTCGTCGTACCGGAGGACCTCGTGGCCCGAGCGCGCGAGGTACGACCGCGTCCGCCGTTCGCGGCTGCCGTTGTCGATGATCAGGATCTCCCGTTTCGGCCACGTCGTGCGCGCCTCGATCCCCTCCACGCATGCCCTGAGCAGATCGAGCTTGTCGCGCGTGGGCACGATGATCGTGACCAGGGGCGTGCCCTCGATCCGGTGTCGCGTCCGGAACGAGCCCGGCTTCGAGCCACGCTCGACCACCGCGTCGAGCCCCGAGCGCCACACGTGTCGGACCAGGCACCGTTCCAGCGCGAGGTTGCACTCCTGCTCGCCGCGCACTCGCTCCGCGATGCTGCTCCGCTCGGGGGTCCACCTCCAGCAGAGGGGCTTCGGCACGTGCGCGATCCGATCGGTCAGCGAGCTCAGCTGCAGCGAGAGGTCGTACTCGAGCGCCTCGAGCGGCGCGGACGTGTCCAGGTCCTTGCAGCGCTGGACGAGGCTCGTCCGCCAGAGGGCGGGCTGTCCGATGTAGTGAGTCGCGAGGAGGAGCTCCGGTGACCACGCCGGCCGGCAGACCGTCCGGGCTGCGCCCGTGGCGCCCTCCACCTCCACCTCGTCGGCGTACGCCAGGTCCGCCTTGCGTGCGATCGCGGCGTCGACGAGCTCGCACAGCGCATCGGCCCGCAAGAGCACGCCCGGCTCGAGGAGCCCCAGGAAGTCGGAGCTCGAGGCCGACCCGTGCCCGACCGGGACGGGACCCTCGATCACGGTCGCCGCGACTCCGACCGAGCGGAGCTCCTCGGCGCATCGAGCGGCCGTGCGCGCGAGCTCCTCCGGGCACGCGGGCGGCGCCACGACGTCGAGCCCCCAGCGCGGGTAGTACTGCTGGGCCAGGTGCTCGACCGTCGAGCGGAGCGCCTGCGCTCCCGCGTGCTCGCGGACGATGACCAGGAGATGGACGGTCGGCAGCCCGTCGCGTCGGGCAAATCGCCTTCGCCAGTAGGCAGCCGGGCGAGACGGTCCTCTTGGGCGCGGCGGCGGCCGCTGGGCCGAGGATTCGACGGTGGGTATCCCGAGGTCGTAGCCGTTCCTCGCGAGCCACCGGCCGGTGGCGCTCCGCGCCTTGCGCGCGACGAACTCCGCCGTGACTCGAACGGCGCCGAGCACCCCGCCGTCCTTCGCCGTCTGCCGGAAGAGCGCGATCTTCTGCCGCGCGGAGTCGAGCGGGCGGTCGAGGGGTCTCAGATCGAGCTCCTTGCCTGCACCGGGAGCCCTGACCGGCGCGGCGATCCAGTCGAGGAGGGGCCGGAGGACGGTAAGGGCACGGCGGTTCTTCTCGACCCAGGCTCGCGCGGCGCTTCCCATCGCCGCACGACGCGACGGATCCCGCGCGAGCATCCCGAGGTGACCTTGCAGGGCGGACGCATCGCCCTCCTCGGCGCCGAGCGCGATTCCGGCGCGCTCCAGCTCGACCGAGACCTCCGAGAGCCTCGTGCAGACGACCGGCAGCCCCGCGGCCAGCCACCGTACGAGCTCGGGGCTGCTCGCAAGAAGCCCCGCGGAGGACCACCGTTCCAGGTCGAGGACGATGTCTGCTCCCGCGTAGATCGACGGCAGCTCGGCGGCGAGGACGCTACCCAGGAACCTGCACCTGTGCCGCCACGGCGACCGGCTCACCCTCTCGCGAAACGTGTCCTGGGCGCCGCTTCCGCCGGGTCCATCCGCGCCCAGCGCGACGAAGCGAAGCGTGGGCAACCTCGACATCGCACCGTCGAGGAGCCGATGGAGGGTCTCGTGGTCCGCGAGCGGAGAGGCGCCTGCGCTCCACAGGACCACCAGCGCATCCGAGGCCCCGCGCGCCGCCCGCTCCGGAGTGGCGAACAGCTCCAGATCCTGTTCCGAGACGCAGGGCGGCATGGTCGAGACGAACGAGTAGCCCACTCGTTCCGGCGAGAGCCTGCCCAGCAGCGCGAGCTGACCGATGAGCGCCATCGCCTGCCGTCGCGTGCGGGTCGAGAGCTTGTCTGCGCGCATCAGAATGGGGACCAGGTGGGCGTACGCGTCCGAGGCGACGGCGTCGCCTTCCGGCGCCGCGAGCGTCTGCGCCTCGCACAGTGGCTCGCCTTCGAGGTCGGCCCAGAGCGGCTTTTCCGCGCAGAAGTTGACGGCCAGCGAGGAGGCGCGAGAGCCGACGCCGACGACCGCGCTCGGCTTCTGCTGCTCGACGATCCGGTGGACCACCTCCGGCCTCTCGTGGCCGAGGTGCTCGTCGACCCAGAAGATCCTCAGGCCCGACTCGTCGGTCGTCCGGACCGAGCGGTGACGCCAGGCGACCCCGTGGGGCTTGCAGAGGACGAGGAGCGCCACTTCGTGATCCAGCAGGCTCGCCTCGTGCGCGATCTGCCATGCTCGGTGGCAGAGCGCTTCCGGTCCCGCCCCTGGCTCGCAGGGCAATCGACCGTCGCAGAAGATCAGGATCCGGCTCATCGGTGCGCGCCTCCACGAGAGGTGAGCGCCCCCTTCAGGTATGCGAGAGCCGCGATCCTGCGCTCCGTCGGGAATCGATCCCCGGCGAGCTGAAAGGCAAGCTCCTCTGGAAGGAATCTCGTGACGACGTCGCGAAGGCGGTAGTTTCGCATGATGTAACGGATGCGGCTCACCTCCGAGAGCCGGAAGGACCCGAGCGCGTCCGCCTCGCTCGCGGCCCACTCGTGGTGGAAGACGACCGCGTCGGGAGCGAAGACGACCCTGTAGCCCGCCTGCCACGCGCGCAGGCAGAGCTCGGTGTCCTCGTAGTAGGCGGGGTGGTAGGCCGTGGAGAAGAAGCCGATGCGCTCGATCACGGAGCGGCGAACGGCCAGCGAGGCTCCGCACACGTATGGCACGTCCACCTGCCGGTCGTACTGCCCCACGTCACGCTCGCCACGACCGCGGTGCTCGCTCCGGCCGCAAGGCAGGACGATCCCGCCCGCGTGCTGGAGGATCCTCGTCGACGGGTAGTAGATCTTGCAGCCAACGATCCCGACGCCCGGGTCCGCGAAGGGCCGGAGCATCGCCGCCAGCCATCCCGGCTCGACCTCGGTGTCGGGGTTCAGCGCGACGACGACGTCGGCGTTGCACGAGGGCAGCGCGGCGCAGTTGCCGCCCGCGAAGCCGAGGTTCCTGCCGGTCTCGACCAGCCGGACCCTGGGAAAACCTCCCACGAGCGGCCGCGCGGGCGTGGGAGACCCGTTGTCCACCACGATGACCTCGTACTCCTCGGCGGGCATGGCCATCTGCCCCAGCGAGCTCAGGCAGCGGCCGAGGTGACGCAGCGTGTTGTACTCGACGATGATCACCGATGCGCGAAGCATCGCTGGCGCCGAGCATACCTCGTCTACGGCTCGACGACGGTCGGCATCAGATCGACGTCCGGCAGGCCGTCGAGATCGGAGTCGATGACGAACCTCACGACGCCGGGCAGTGGCGTGAGGCTCCGGCCCGGGTTCTCGGTGCCGTCCGGGAACGGGGGCAGGGCCTGGTTGGACGTGTAGCCGCCGTCGTCGTTGACGAGCACGGCGGCGATGCCGAGCGTGGCGCCCGGCGGCACCTGGCCGCCCAGCGTGGGGTAAAGCTGACTCCAGGCGATCCGAGCCTCCCAGCCCTCGCCGGGGGAAGGCGAGGCGGCGACCGCGTCACCTCGGGTCCGCACGCCCTCACCGAAGTTCGTGGCCGCGGCGCCCCAGAACAGGTCGTCGGGTGCGCCGGATGCAGGGGTCAGACCCCTCAGGCCCCCGTCGTCCCAGCGGTCGCCGGCGCGCGGATCGGAGCCGCCGAAGCTCGCGAGCGCCCAGTCCGCGCCCCAGCCATCGACACCCGGGTCGAGGAGGGACGAGGAGGACAGGATACCGTCGAGCCTGCCTATGGGATCCGACAAAGCCTGCGCGAGCGCCGCGGGCCCCGTTCCGGCGCCGAGATCGACGTCGATCAGCGCGACCACGGCGTTGTGGTCCCACTCGAAGAGGCCCTCGACCCCGAGCGAGAGCCCTTCCTCGTCGGCGTCGAGCCAGAGGGCGTCGAGCTGGTTGTAGCCCGCTCCGAAACCGCTCGTGACGATCTGCTCGGCGGCTCGGTAGCGCAGGTCGACCAGGTTGCCGTCGGCGACGAGAGCTGGCGGGGGAGCGGCGAGTGGCTCACCCGAGAGGAGCGACACGATTGTCGCGTGGATCCAGCGCTGATCCCGCGCGCGATCGGCGAGCCCGTCGACGCCGGGTCCGCTTGCGAACAGGTCGACCCGAGCGTTGGAGTGCTGGGTCCATCGCCACCGGACCTGCGGGAGCTCCCCGGCGCCGCTCGGCTCGAGGATCTCGAGCCCACCCGTCTCGTGGTCCGCGGTGACGAGCACGGTCACCTCGGGGCGGCCGTCCGCCCAGTCGGTGACGGTGCGCACCGCGTCGTCGAACGCCAGCGTCTCGTGGATGGCGCGCTCGAGGTCGTTTCCGTGGCAGGCCATGTCGATGCGGGCGCCCTCGATCATCAGGAAGAAGCCGGATGAATCCGCGCCGGCGTCGAGCCAGCGGAGCGCCGCCGCCGACATCTCGGCGAGCGTGGGCTCGGTCGTGTCCTCGGGCCGGTCCAGAACCCACGTCATGTGATCGGAGGCGAACAAGCCCAGAAGGCCCGATGCTTCCGCCGGATCCGCGGAGCCGAGCTCCGAGGCCGTCCGCACGACGCCGTAGCCGCGGTCCTGGAGCGACTCGACGAGATCGCCTGCCTCGCGCAGCGAGCCAGAGCCGGGCCCGTCGTAGTACGCGGAGCCGCCGCCCAGGAGCACCTCGGGACGGGCGCCGAGCGCCTCGTCCTCGGCGATCAGGAGGTAGTCTGCCCTGCTACCCTGATGCGCGGTGAAGCCGGCCGGAGTGGCGTGCGGCAACAGCGCCGTCGTGACGATGCCCGCCCGCTGGCCGCGCCGGTGCGCGAGCTCGACGAGGTTCTCGACCTCGAGCCCATGACGGCCGATCCCCAGGCTGCCATTCCACGTGAGCTCCCCGGTCGCGAGCGCCGTCGCGGCAGCGGCGGAGTCGGTGATGCCCGAGAGGTTCCCGGTGACGACCTCGGCGTGGACGGGAAGCGACTGCAGGTGCAGGCGACCGGTTGCCCCCTGACGGTAAAGGCTCGCGGCGTCGATCTGCCCGCGACCCATCCCGTCGCCGATGAGCAGGATCACGATCCGCCTGGCTCGGGCGCCGCCGTCGGCGCGGTCCGCGGCGTCGGCAGCCACCGACCCGTCGGCCGCTGCGTCCGGAGGAGGCTCACAGGCGGCCGAGAGGCACGCCGCGATCATGCATGCGCGAACCGACGACATCGCTCTCGCCCGCGATCATACTGCCGCTCGTTCGACGAGGTACGCGACATGATGAGCGAACGGACGCGCCCAGCGCTGGCGTTCATCGAAGACCGGGTGACGGCGAAGCGCGCGGGCGAGCTCCGGCGGCGCGGCATCCTGGGCAAAGCGGAAGCTCTCGGCGTCATGGACCCACCGCGCGGCGGGCGGGAAAGGGAGCCCCGCGCGACGCGCGAGGTCGCGCACGAGAGTCGTGCCCGGCTGGACGAAGAGGTCGGGCCACCAGGGGCAATCGAGCCAGGCGCGCTCGAGGACACGCCCGATCGACCGGAGCTCCTTCTCGAGGATCAGCGGGTCCGTGGCCTCGTGGACGTAGGGCGCTGGAGATCCCCCGCCGTCGCCCAGCGCGCCGAGGAGCGAGTGGAGCCGCACTCCCCAGCCGCGTCGATTCGCGACCGTGACGACGAGGTACCGCGCGCACGAGCGCGCAAGCTGCCGCAGATACTCGCGCCAGTCGGAAGCGAGGTGGAGAGCGGCGTGACTGAAGACCAGGTCGAAGCTGCGGGCCTGCGGTACCTGGGCGGTCTCGACGATTTCGAGCCGATCGGAGAGACCCGCCCGCGCGTACACCGTCCGCACGATCACGGCCGCTCCCGGATCGCGAACGGCGACCGTGACCCGCGTGCCGCGGCGCGCCGCGGGCAGGAGGTGCAACCCGGCCATCCCGGCCATGCCGTCGATGGGCCCCTCCAGAGCGCTCGCGATCGCGCGCCCGTCGCACCACGCGCGGACCCTCTCGTAGATCGCGTGCCGCTCGTACAGCGTGCCGAGCCCGGTGTCAGCGCGAACGTTGCTCATGAGCGCATCAGAGAGGCTCGTACAGTACCTCTTTGCTATGGTCGGGCCTTCATGCGAGTGTTTCTGACCGGCGCGAGCGGTTTCATCGGCGGGCACCTCGCTCGTGCGCTTGCGGCGCGAGGGCACGAGGTCACCGAGCTTTGGCGGCGGCCTTGTCCTGACCCGGCGCGGCGCGTAGTGGGGGGCGACCTCCGGCGAATCGAGGACTTCGCCTCCGCGCTCGGGGGTTGCGACGCCGTCGTGCACGCCGCCGCGGTGCTCGATCCCGTGGCGACCGAGGAGGAGGCCAATGAGGTCAACCGGCACGGCACGGTCCGCCTCGGGCATGCGGCCGCGGCGCGCGGCGTCCGCCGCTTCGTCTTCCTGAGCAGCGCGGCCGTGATTGGCTCCCCGCCTGCGAGTGGAATCGCACGGGCCGACACGCCGTGCGCGCCCGTGACCGCGTACGGCAGGTCGAAGCGGGCGGCGGAGATCGAGCTCCTGGACGAGCGCGACCAAGAAGCGTTGCGGGGATTGCGCGTCGTCGTGGTCAGGCCTCCCACGGTGTACGGCCCCGGCGAGGCGCGGAACTTCCTAGAGCTGACCCGGGCGATAGATCGGCGCCTCTTCGTGGTTCCCGGGCGGGGCCACAACCGGATGAGCTTCTGCCACGTGGACAACCTCGTCTCGGCCCTGCTCCTGGCCGTCGAGCACGAAGCGGCGAAGGGGATCCTCCACGTCGCTGATGCCGAGAACGTGACGCTGCGGCTCGCGGCCGAGACCATCGCCGCCGCGCTGGAACGGAGACTTCTCCCCCTCCCGTTCCCCATGCCTCTCGCCCGCGCGGCGGCGCTCGCCTGCGAAGTCGCCGCGAGGCCGCTTGGCCTCCGGCCACCCTTGAGCCGCGCCCGACTCGCGACTCTGACGACCGACCTCGCGCTCGATCTCTCTGAGGCCCGCGACCTCGGCTACGAACCTCCGGTGCGCTTCGCCGATGGCGTGAAGCAGACGATCGAGTGGTACCGCGAAACGGGCTCGATGGGCTGAAGGTCCCCGGCGACGGGTGGCGCCATCGCCGGCGCATCGCCACCTGCTGCTGCACGTCGAGATGCAGGGCTATCGGGACACCGGCTTCCTCTCCCGGCTCCTGCGGTATCACCTGGCCCTCGTCGCACGAGAGCCAGACCGGCGCGTGCGATCGGTCGCGATCTGGCTGGT